>JAZFUA010000055.1:0-5869 GCA_036446975.1 Dehalococcoidales bacterium | reverse complement strand
TTGATACGCTTCTGCATAAAAATGATATAATCCACCTATCAAATCCGGGTATATTCGAGTGATATCCTCGGAGAAAAAGGGTATATAACTATGCAGGAGTTTGCTCCGGTAATTGCCTTCGTCGGCATTCTGATATTCATGGCCCACCTGTTTACCGGTATCTTCAGCCGCACAAAAATTCCCGATGTGCTTCTCCTGATTATCATTGGCATTGGTATCGGTCCGGTTCTGGGTATGGCTTCTCCCTCTCAATTCGGTATTGTCGGGCCAATTTTCACCACTATTACCCTGATTATTATTCTGTTTGAAAGCGGCCTTACGCTAAGATTAAGCGCTTTACGCTCTGCGTTAAGTGGCGCTCTGACTTTGGCTCCGCTCAGTTTCTTTCTCACCATGACTGTGGTAGCCGGACTTGTCTTATTGTTGACTGATCTTGAAGTTATGCCTGCTTTAATCCTGGGGGCTATTATTGGTTCCACTTCAGAGGCGGTGGTGATTCCTCTGATAAAACAGCTCAGAATAAGCGAGGAAACCCGGACACTGCTGTCAGTAGAATCCTCTGTAAACGATGTCTTGAGCATTGTAATTACTGTCGCCCTGATACAGGCTTACGGCCTTGGAGAGTTTAATATAGCCTCTATCTCAGGCACCCTTATCGCCGCCTTTCTGGTAGCCATCGTGTTCGGGGTTGTGGGAGCATTAGTATGGTCAACCTTGCTCAACCGGATACATGCCATTAAAAACGCTGTTTTCACTACTCCTGCCTTTGTTTTCGTCCTCTTCGGCGTAATGGAAATACTGGGCTTTAGCGGAGCTATTGCTGCCCTTGCTTTTGGCATTACAATTGGAAATATCGAATCGATACACTTCTCAATCTTCAATATTAGCCCGGATAGTGAGCCTGTTAGCCTGACTGAATACGAAAAAGCATTTTTTAGCGAGATTGCCTTCCTGCTAAAAACTTTCTTTTTTGTTTACCTTGGAATATCACTGGAGCTGATAAGCAACTGGCTGATTCTGGTAGGAATAATAATAACGATAGTGGCTTTCATCCTTCGTATCCTGGCTGTCAGGGTATCGATAAAGAAATCAGTGCCGGTAACAGATATTTCCATTGCCGCCATCATGATACCCAAGGGACTGGCGGCAGTCGTATTGGCGACAATCCCATTCCAGCAGGGTGTCGCCGGTGGCGAACTGATTAAAAACATTACCTACGGAGTGGTGCTTATCAGCATTGTGGCCACATCTCTCCTCGTTCTTTTGATAGAAAGGACCAGGTTCTCCGACTTCTACACCTGGCTTCTATCACCTGGTTTTCCCAGGCTGAGACCGAAAATAGTACCAGGGCCCAAGAATATAGCCGGAGAGACAGATGGCATTGTAACCGATGGAGCCAGGCTGTTCGGGCACCCAAGTGAAACCGGAAAAAGCCCGAATGGAGATAATGAAACCAGCAGCTAGCAGTAATCCCTGAAATTTATTCCGGTAGGGTAACTGACATATCTCTGACCCTGACCAATACCTTCCTGGCCACTGCCGGGATGGGTTGTTGACCCCTGCCAGTTTCTTCAAAACGCCGGGCCAAGGTATCCAGCGCTTTTTTCTGCGGTTGACTTATCGTCAGGAAATTAATATCAAAACCCTTTGAATTCCTGGCGACGACAATACAAGCCTGGGTATCACTCTCCTTCGCCCATTCCTCCAGCCTCTCTTCTGCCTGGGTCACCATTTTAAAGGGTACCTTGATGACCGCCAGGTCACCGTCATTGTCCAGTATCAATAATCGTTGTTCACTGTTATGACTATTTTCATCGGACTCCAGGCGTTTTAGAACCAGCAGCGGAAAGCTGTGTTCGGCTTTATAAATAGGCATGGAAAACTCGATATCCCGTTCCGAATAATACGGAAGCCTATTCAATATCTTAGGAGTCCTTACTGAGGCAGTTTTAAGGTTCTTTTTCTTGCTTTCCCTGGTCACCTCTTTGCGCCCGGATTCTCCGAGCCTGATTATCTGCTTCAATTGTTTTTTCAATACATCGGGGATACTGCCGCTTCTCCTGGCGTGGTCCAGAACATGCTCCAAAATCCATACATCCCCCGGGCCTATCTCAACCACCAAGGGTAAATAATTACCTGGCCCGATTTCCAGGCCCAGCGTTGCGTAATCTTTATTGGCCGACTCCATTTTAGCCACTCTATCCATGGCCACTTTGTAGACCATCTTATCAATGAGAGCCGCGTACACCTTCCCATCGGCGTTGCAATAGAGCATTCTTATCTTATCTCTCGATAGCTTCTCGCCAGCTATCTTTACCGGTTCCAGAAAGATAACGTCTTTAGGCCTGTTAACGCGAAACAACTTCATAATGTCACCACCTTAACGGGTTTGTACACAATTTTACAATTCTCATTTATTCTATCATATTAAGTAAAGTATTTTACTGCTTACTCTTGCTTTCACTCTGTATTGGGCTGAATCGCTTCCTGCCCGGTTCGGTAACGGAGGTGATAGACCAAATTCCTGCTTGAGAGTCCCCCGGAAACTCTCCATCAGTGCGTTGTCAAAGCAGTTCTGTTTTTGACTCATCGATGTGAGACATGAAAAGCTGCTGGAGCTATTGACCAAAATAATATAGTATATTTGTTAGAGATGAGCAAGACTTCCTGCGGCCCGGATAGAACTTGCAAAAATATCGATAACTGCTGTAGATTATTAGTAAAATATTAGGGGAGGAATAAAATGGCAACAATGAAGAACGATGCTGCGTACAAATGTCTTAATCCTGTGGGTAACGATGAACCGGTAGACCAATATCCGCTTGCGCCCCGCCTCGCCACCCTCGCCGGTAAAACTATACATTTGAGTATCTGCGGTGAAGCTGATATCTGGGTACCATTAGAGAAAAAATTGAAGATAGAATATCCCGATGTGAACTGGACAGTGAAGAAGAGGTTTCACATTGTCCCGCTCCAACTATCGGAAGAGGAGAGGAAAACCACTGACGCAGTGATACTGGGGATCTGCTGGTGACATGGGGCTGTAAACAGGCAGTTGCCTTATTTAGCCGACCTTGAGCAATCCGGTATTCCAACTGTACTCCTTTCCTTCACGGAAGAGAGAGAAAAAATCAAGCATGATTCAGTTCTATACGGGAGTCCAAAGCTGCGATTTGTGGAAGCTGACCGAAAGTCACTTGGTGGAGTGGATGAAGCCGACAAAGTCCTGCAACCCTTACTTGACGCCCTGACCCGGCCATTGACCCAAGAAGAGGAGGAAAGTGGCCGCTGGGCACCCGAGCAGCCGAGGATTCTTTTTGAAGGCACGCTTCTTGAAGCCGAGAAGTTTTACCAGCAGACAGAAAAGATTCCCGCGATACTCGATGCAGAGTTCTCTATGTATTCAGATGGTCTGCCGATAGTCGTGCCTACCGAGGAGAGAGTCCAGGCGATGCTAGCCGGTACCAGTCACAAACCGGATGAACTGATAACTCTGCAAAGTGACTTTGAAATGCCAGCACAATCGGGACAAATCATGCCGGCGATGCGCAGGAAAAAAGGTGATGTGGTCAGATTCATGCCTATGGGCCGCACAGCCACTGTGGAGCAGATCGCGGTTAACGCTGTGATGGCCGGCTGCAGGCCCGAGCACTTTCCAGTGGTACTGACGATGGTCGAGTCAGGCGGCTGCACTGGTGATGGCCGCAGTTGGGGCGGGGGCTTCATTGTAAGCGGTCCGATCTACAAAGAGATAGGAATGAATGTAAGCTACCTCAGATTTGGACCCGGGAACGCGGCCAATAAGGCCGTGGGTCGTGTCGGTAGCCTCATCTGGCGTAACATCGGCGGCTATAAGGAAAGCGTAACTGGTATCGGCGTCGGGTTGACCTACGGCAACCCCGTTACTAACGGCGGCTTCATTTTTGCCGAGTACGCGGAGGGATTGCCCCAGGGCTGGAAGGGCTTTAACGAGGAGAAAGGTTTCAAGAAGGACGAGAGCGTTTTGATGCCCTTCTCTCCAAACGCATGGGGGATTGGCCAGGAACATCTGCCTGGTGTGTACCGGTCGCTGCAGAGGACCGGTCACGGCGCCATAGCCAGGTTCCTCGATGTTAAAGGAATTCCGGGCCCCCACAACTACCTGGAATTCCTCACTAAAGACATCTGGGCTTGCCGCGAGGGAGGATTTACCCTGGTCATACCTCCCCAGGTTGCTCAGGACCTGTATGACTATGGCTTTAAGACTAAAGAAGCCGTCTACGAGTGGATATGGAAGAGGAGTTTTGTCTCGGTAGCAAACTATCGCCAGCGCGGTATGGGTGATTTAATCACGAATGGCTGGTTGGGGATAGAGAAGACATCGGGTAAGCACTGGAAAGAACTGCCGGATGATTATATGGTACCAGCCGGTGGGGACGGCCCTGGAGCATACTGCATCATTATCGGCCACGGCATGGAAACGGCCATTGACAGATTCGGCGGTTCGCCGATGGGCGGACACGCTTTCAGCATAGATGCCTGGCGGTAGGGTCTTGCCGTTTATTGCCGCTATTTAATGGCCGCTCTGTTAGTTAATTAGAATAAGGGAGTAAAGCTGGAAATGCTCCCTTATTTTTTTCAAATTAACACAATTGTAAATTAAAAAAGAACCGCAATTCATCACGCCTGAACACCGTAACTAAATATTGGTAAAAGAACTACCCGTCCAGCAAGAAAGCCGGATTGGCAGGGATTTGTTAAGAAGTCTAATTTAATATAATATGTATGGCAAGCAGGAAGATGGGCAGACAGGTAAAGTCTGCCGATAGCATTACCCAGCAAATGGTTAGGAGGTACAGAAAATGGCAGTAGAAATAGATCAGACACAAAAACTGGCAAATGAAATTGAAAAAAGACATAGCAAAACTATTGAAGAACTCGTTCTGGAGAGAGAAAAACGAGTCAAAGACGCCATGGAACTTAGGGAACCGGACCGGGTACCGGTAACGGTGGGGGCAGGCGTTTTTGCGGCCAGATACGCCGGTCTGACCGCTTCTGCTATGTATTATGACCATGACGCTTACAGAGAAGCGAGTAAGAAAATGATGCTGGACTTTGAGCCGGACAATAGCGTGGCCGTCGGGGCAGGCTCATCAGGACTGTTTCTGGAGTTAATTGACGAGAAGCAGTATAAATGGCCCGGTGGCACCCTTCCGGATGATATTTCCATGCAGTTTGCTGAAGCAGAATATATGAAAGCGGACGAATACGATCTCTTCCTTGACGACCCTTCGGATTTCATTCTGCGCTACTATCTGCCTCGGATTTCCGGACTTCTTGCCCCATTGCCCAAAATAGCGCCTTTGAGAAACCAGATTTTCGGTAACCTGGGCGGACTTCAGGGTTTAACCCGAACACTCATGTCTCCCGAGTTCAGGGTAATTGGCGAAAAACTGAGTAAGGCTGAAAAAGAGCAGGAGAGACTCAGGAAAGAGGGGGCCGAGTTCGCCGCCGAGATGGCCCGCCTTGGTTTTCCGTCTCAAGGGGGCGGTGGCCGCTCCATCATGTTTACCCCCTTTGACACGATTTCAGACAAGTTGAGGGGTATGCGGGGAATTTTTCTTGATATGTACCGTTGTCCTGATAAACTCCTTGAGGCCTGCGATAGAGTTATGAATTGGTGGATAGAGCAGGCAACACCGGCTGTTCCCGACCCAAGAGGTAATCTCAGGAGGGCCGGGATGCCCCTCCACAGGGGCTCCGATGGCTTCATGTCCGACAAGCAGTTCGAAAAGTTCTACTGGCCTCATTTGAAGAAAGGCATACTTACCAATATTGAACTGGGTTATGTGGCGGCCCCGTTCTGGGAGGGCGTCTGGGACAACCGGCT
>JAZFUA010000054.1:0-3849 GCA_036446975.1 Dehalococcoidales bacterium | reverse complement strand
CCCCGCCTTCCAGGCGGAGAAGTTGCTGCTTCATCTCCAGTCCTCCGCCGAAGCCGCCAAGTCCGCCGTCACTGGCTATTACCCGGTGACAGGGACCGATAATTGGCAAAGGGTTTCTCCCCATAGCCTGCCCCACCGCCCGCGCCGCCCCCGGCTTGTTGATTTGCCTGGCTACCCAGAGGTAACTCCTGGTTTCACCATAAGGGATGAGCCTGGTTGCCTGCCAGACAGCACTGTGAAACGGAGTAGCCCCTGACACGTCGAGCTCATCAGGAAAGTCTACCTCCTCACCGCTACTAAAGTAGAACCTAAGGCGCTCCATTAATCCGCTAAAGGAACTGGTCGACCGGTTGGCCTGATTCACTTTCTTGCCCAACTGCTGACAGGCTTCACTGTCCGATTGCTGGGGTAAACTGGTAGCCAGCAGCCCCTTTTCCGAGGCCAGTAGCCCTATCCACCCCATATCTGTGTTGAAAGTGATGTATTTCAGCTTTCCAGTCATATTATTACCTTCTCTCTCCGGTGGTATTATACATCAGGTTTAGAGGAGCTTTGGCATAGTGGTATACTAGAGAATATTAAGGAGGCAGAAAAATGGCTGTTATTGCAGAAGATGATGCTCTTCAAATCGAGAAGCTGGTACTGGGTCCCTATAGCACCAATGCCTATATTGTAGTCTGTCAGAAAACACAGGCAAGCGTCCTGATAGATACCCCGGCAGAAGCCGGCACGATTCTGGAGAAGTTGCAGGGTACAAGTCCTGCCTATATATTACTGACTCACAACCATCCGGACCATATTGGGGCTCTTTCCGAATTGCACTCAGAGTTACAGATTCCCCTGGCTGCGAATGCATCAGACTCAGCCAGGTTGCCGGTAACACCCGAAATGCTGCTGAGTGACGGCGATGAGATTTCGGTGGGAGAACTCAAACTTGAAGTACTTCATACACCCGGTCATACCCCCGGCAGTATCTGCTTCAGAATTGGCCGATACCTCCTCTCCGGAGATACTATCTTTAACGGAGGCCCGGGCAGGACCGGATCACCGGCTGCCTTCAAGCAGATAACCGAGTCCATAACCGGGAAGATTTTTATCTTACCCGATGACACCCTGATATATCCGGGGCACGGTGATTCAACGGTACTTAAAAAAGAACGAGAGGAATTTACCATCTTTTCCTCTCGTCCCCATGACCCGAGTCTGTGCGGGGATATTGTCTGGCTTTCTTCTTAGCTTATCCCTCTAAACAGGTGGCTGATTACCTCTGTCTCTGTATCCGGTGGAATGATTCGGCAAGTTCGTAATCCACCCCTTCGGCATTTGCCTTAGCCCTCTCTCTCATCCTCTCCGTCCGCTCGGGAGTCGGAGTTCCGAATTGACTCTCATGACAACCGATGGCTTCTATTTTGATGCCGAAGGTGTCGGTTATATCAGAGCGGTAATTGGCATCCTCACTGCCCCAGAGATATACCTCTGTCACCTTATGAGGCTCAAAGCCTGCCTCCAGTAAATCGGGGTAAGCGTATAAATCCCTGGCATAGGGGAAAACGGCATCCAGTACTACCTGGCCGGTTTTGCGGTGGTCCCGATGCGATAGATATCGCCGGTACGGGTCTGTAGTTGCCACAGCATCCGGACGGTATTTCCTTATCAGACGCACAAATTCTTTCCTGAGTTCAGGGGTATCTTCCACGCCCTGGTCAGGCTGGTTCAGGAAGATGACTTCTCTCACTCCCATCACCTTGGCTCCAGCCAGTGTTTCTTTCTTCCGGGTTTTCGCCAGTTCTTCCGGCTTAATCTTCGGGTCGCTGGTACCCTTGTCACCGTTGGTGCATATCACCAGGATAACATCCTTTCCTTCCCGTACCCAACGGGTTATGGTACCACCGGCACCAATTTCAGCATCATCCGGGTGAGGCGCAAACACTATCACCTGCGCTGGTTTAACTGCCACTATTGAGCCTCCTTAATTTGAGATAATATTTTAACATCGTATTACCTTTTTTGAGTGGATACAATTCAGAACCCGTAGCCTGTCACACTTAACGGTTTTGGGGTTCCGGTCGCCAATTTGTGGCCGGGACAGGTAACATGTCAGGACACGGGTGCCAGACATTTATCCAGCACCTGCCGGAATTCTTTAACAACCGAATCAGCAATGTAGTGCCAGCTATATCTGCTGACCGACGCCCGGATTGACAGGGCAGTATTTTTATCATAGCCCGGCCCGGCAAGCAGTAAATCTATTTTCTCGGCAAGATGGCTGGGCTCATTATCTGGTACCACATACCCTGTTTCTCCCTCACGGATAATGTTTTTAAAATCCCCCACATCGTTGGCTACTACCGGCGTACCGCAGGCCAGGGATTCCAGGGCTACCAGCCCGAAGCTTTCATAATAAGAGGAAATCACGCAAACATCGGCGGTGCTGTAATAATAAGGCAGCCTTTCTTGCTCTATCGCGCCGGTAAAAGTTACTGAGTCCTCTATATTAAGCTCCCGGGACAATCTCTGAAGCCGCTCCATCTCAAACTGGCTATCGCTATCTCCCCCGATGACTACCAGCCTGGGGCTCTGGTCGCTTTTCAGGTAGGGCATAGCCTTTAATAATTGCTCGATACCCTTTAACGACTCAATCCTGCCGACGAACAGGACTATCTTTTCATCGCCAAAGCCAAGTTCCTGCCGGGCAATTCCTCTGTCTACCGGCCGGAATCGCTCCAGGTTCACTCCACAGGGGATAACACTGATTCTCTCCGGTGGAGAGCCATAATGCTGGACGATCTCCTCTTTTTCCTTCTCCGTCGGAGCAATAATATGGTGGCAGCTTCTGGCCAGTTCTTTTTCCATTTCGATACGGAGTTCCGGCTCATCTTCTCCCAGGCCAAAGGTATTCTTAACCGCCCCCAGAGTATGGAACATGGTAATATGAGGAACATTCCACCACTGCTTAAGATACTCTCCCACCCAGGCTGAAAGCCAGTAATGGCTGAATACCAGGTCATACTCGAAGTTGTTCTGTTTCCTGGCCTCCTCCAGATTGCAGGCGAAGTCGGGAAGATATGAATAGATGGCCAATTTGTGTATCTGCTCCAGCTCCCCTGCCGGGAGGTGAATTAGTTGAACATTCTTGCTCAGGGCATAAATGACACGGTCATTGGGGTCATGAACGCGGGTGTAGACATCCACGAAGTGCCCCTGTTTGCCCAGTTCCTCGGCCAACTCCAAGATGTAGACACTCATACCGCCGGTATCTTTGGTTCCCAGAGTGCCTACCGGGCAACTATGGATGCTTAGCATCGCTATTCTCAGTGGACTGTCCGGCATTCCTGTTCTCCCTTTTGGTGTTATTTGATAATTATCTGGCAACTGGACAGGGGAATCTCTTTCCCGCCCAGGTGGTATTTATAGGCTTCATTCCCCTTGAGGAAGTCAAATTTTTTCTTGCCTGCCTGAATGCTCTCCCTGATGCAGAGGACTTTACTGAGCAACCCCACACTTAAGGAGTCATATTTAGAATCGTAGCCGCAGTTATAGAGATAAATACAGCCGTTGTAATCAAAGTACATAATCATTGCCGTGGGCAGGGTATCCAGCTCAAGAATACCGAGCTTCAGCAGTTTGGCTTCGGCCATAGTGTCTGCCAGCGCCCTGAAGAAAGATTCCTTCTGGTCAGTCATATAGCTGGCTTTATCTGACCGGCTCTCGGTAAACATCTTCAAGAAAGTACCCATAGCTTTTTGGATGCCCGCGCTATCCTCAACAATGTGAAAATCAACCTTGCCGGCTTCCGGTAATCTCCTTAGTTTTCGCCTCACCTCATGGCGCTGTTTCTTCGCCAGGATT
>JAZFUA010000053.1:0-5502 GCA_036446975.1 Dehalococcoidales bacterium | reverse complement strand
CTCTTTTCCCTGATATTATCCTCAGGGCAACTTTATTCAGCTTCGCTTACTATCGCTCTCCTTATACCACCTGTTTTGGGCGGAATCTCCTGGCTGATGACGAATAAGCAGATTAAGCCCGTTTACTACCCGGTGACTCTACTTGGGTTGGGATTGGTTGGAATGGCACTTTTTTACCTCGTCAGCCCCTCTCTGTTCGGATCAATGTTAGGGGCATTCCGTATTTTCAATCCAACCGGCGCTCAGCTTACTACCATTGAAATGCAACCCCTTATTGATATCAGTTTTGTTAATCCTTATCAGCTTGCCTGGGGGAACTTCCCTGGGATAATTCCCTTCGACACCAGCATTCCAATTTCAAACGTTCAGAATTTTATTTCCTTTCTTTCTACCAGCTTTTTTCTCAGCGTCATTGCCATCGGTTTCCTTATCTACGCAATCGCCAAAAAAGGCGGCGCCGAAAAAAGCCTTCTGGTGGTATGGAGCCTGGTAATAATAGCGGCTACTCTCGGGCAACGCCGCTTCGGCTATTATTTATCTGTCAATGTGGCCCTGCTCAACGGTTTCCTGTTATGGACCGCTATCGGGTGGATTGGTCGAAAATATGTTACCAGTAGGCTTTCAGAAGTTACCCGGGGACCCGGAGGTGGAAGAGCCCGTACCCAAAAAGGTGCCCTGCCCATCACAGCAAACCATTTCATTATGGCTGTGGGATCATTCATTATCCTGCTGATGGTGTTTATTGTATATGCGCCAAACATCTTGCTCCCGATACCCGGCTCGGATAGGGTGCCGGCAATAGTTACAGCAGGTGAAGCCCGCTATGCCCCCAGTAATGCCTGGGTTAGTTCTCTAACTTGGCTGAAGGAAAATACCCCCGAACCTTTGGGCAATCCGGATGCCTATTATGGGCTTCAACAGCTACCCCCGCCCGGAGAAAGGTACCCCTACCCCGAATCTGCCTACGGAGTAGTGGCCTGGTGGGATTACGGCTACTGGATTACCCGTATCGCTCATCGTATACCGGTGGTTAATCCAAGTCAGAATCCTCAAGCTATTATCAGGGTAGCTTCATTTTTTACTGCCCCGGATGAGGATTCAGCCGGTGAAATAATACAGGAGATGAACTCCCCTTACATAATCATTGACCACGAGACGGCCCTGGGTAAATTCTGGGCAATTGTCACCTGGTCAGGAGAGAACCCGGATGAATATTTCGATTCCTATCAGGTTCAGCAGGAAGACGGGTCATTCAGGCAGGCCGTACTTTACACCCCGAAATACTACCGCTCTCTGGCTGCCAGACTCTATAACTTCGACGGGCAGGCGGTAACCCCCGAAAAAACATTAGTCATCTCCTACCAGGAAATTACGGATGAGAAAGGAAATCTTTTCAAGACAATCACCGGCCTGCAACAGTTTACCGGCTACCAGGAGGCCGAAACCTTTCTCTCAAGCCAGGAAACAGGCAATTATAAAATAATCGGCACAAACCCGCTGGAGAGTCCTGTACCTCTGGAAGCGTTGGAACATTACCGGCTGATTTACAGTTCGGAAAATAAGATAAATCTATCAGCGACGGAAACAATACCGGCCTTAAAAATCTTTGAATATGTCAGGTGAATGCCGGCAAGTTGCTACATCCTTAGTTTCCCTGACCGGCCTCCCTGGATTAAACATTACTGAACTGGTTCCTGCGGACAATCTGGTACCCCTTAATCAGCTCAGCTATTCCATCACTAAGGGAGACATCCGGCTGAAATCCCTTTGCCTCAATCTTGGCATTACTCACAATGTAGTTTCTTTTGTCAGGGTCTTCGCCAATTTCCGCCTCGACAAAGTAAAAGTCCCTGATTTGTTTCTTTATCACTTCGCAAAGTTCCCATTTACTCAAATTAGCATCACTCAGACCCACATTGTATACCTCGCCTTTCATATCTTCGAAATTCTCCATACAGTGGATAAAGGCTTTCACAACATCCCGGATATGGATGAAATTACGCTTGAAATGGGCTTCGAAAAGTACAATAAAGCGGTCAGTAACCGCCCGATAGGTAAAATCGTTTACCAGCAGGTCAAGCCGCATACGGGGGCTGACACCAAAGACAGTGGCCAGCCTCAAGGCAATACTGTCACCTGCCTCCAGAACAAGTGCCTCCGTCTCTACCTTCAGTTTGCCATATAAAGATACCGGATTAAGGGGAGACTCTTCAGTGCAGTGGACACCTTCCTGCCCTATCCCGTAGCCGCTGTTAGTATTCGGAAAAATCACTTTTTGCCCGGGACTCCGCAGTTCCAGCACCATTTTCACAGCATCCAGATTAACCTGCCGGGCCCCGGATGGGTCTCTGGCACAAAGAGGCGCTCCGGTGAAACAAGCCAGCGGGAAAATCACCTCTGCATCCTTGATACAATCCAAAATCAAGTCCCGGTCACGGGCATCACCCCGGACCACACTCAGTTTCTTATCGTTGCAGCAGTCAAGCAGGGATGACTGGTTATACATAAAATTATCGACAGCCATAACCTCATAACCCTGTTGCAGCAGTGTCGGCACCAGGATTGAACCGATATAACCGGCGGCGCCGGTAACCAATATTTTCATTAATTCCTCCCCGTATGAATATTTTCAGGCTGATTATTAAACCACCGGTACGTCTGCCGGATACCCTCCACCGGGCTGATTTTCGGTGACCAACCCAGCTTCTCAATCTTGCTGTTGTCCAAGAGTTTCCGCAGCATACCATCTGGTTTCGATTCATCGAAGACTACCCTGCCTTCAAAGCCAACCACTTCTTTTATCACCTCCGCCAGTTCTCTGATTGAAACATCCTCACCAGAACCGATATTAATCATCGTTGAGTCATGATAATCGTTCATCAGCATAATGCAGGCATCAGCCAGGTCATCAACATGGAGAGTCTCACGCCGTGGGGAACCGGTGCCCCAGACCGTCACTTCCGGCTCGCCCTTAATCTTGGCCTGATGCATTCTGCTTATCAGGGCCGGCAGGACATGGCCTGTCTCCGGATTAAAATCGTCACCGGGACCGTAAACATCGGCCGGGACAGCAGTGATATATTCTGTTCCGTACTGGCTGTTATAAGACTGGCACATCCTGATACCGGCAATCTTGGCAATGGCATAGGGTTCACTGGTGGGTTCCAGTTTGCCATCCAGCAGGTATTCCTCCTTCATCGGCTGGGGGCAATATCTGGGATAGATACAGGAACTGCCCAAGAAAAGCAGTTTCTTAACGCCCGCTTTCCAGGCAGAGTGGATAACATTCACCTCACTGGCCAGATTGTCGTAGATAAAATCAGCCGGAAACTGACTGTTAGCCAGGATGCCGCCCACCTTAAGGGAAGGCAGAAAAACATATTCGGGCCTTCCGGTCATAAATAGTTCGAGGACACTTTTCTGGTCAGTCAGGTCGATCTCAGTGGAATTCTTTATTAAAATATTTGCGAATCCGGTTTTTTCCAAACGGCTCAGTATAGCCGAACCTATCATTCCCTGGTGACCGGCGATAAAAATCCTGTCATCATTTTTCATTATTTATCTTTATACAAATACGCAAATAGTTACTTAGCCTTACTGCTGCGGCATACCTGGCTATGTCATTCATTCTTAAATTTAGCTGTATTATATCATTTTACTAAAAGCAGCCAAACATCACCGATTCATTTTTCTTCCCCTGTTTCTGTAAGCAGGTAGACACCCTTTGTCACCTCTATCAGGTCCGGGTTATTTATTTCGTACTCAATGTTCCCGTTGAGGCCATCATAAACACGATTATAAACTATGGAAATCCCATTTTCTCTGAGGAAGGTGGTATTGGCACTGCCGCCGCTAAGAAACTCGTATGCCTTTTTATCCTTCTTCCTTGGATAGCTGTGTATTCTAGTATAAGCCGGCTTACCGGTAATAGCAGAAAAAGCGGTGGCTTTCCACGGGTCAAGTATTGCCCTCCCGTAACTGCTGTCAATGTTTTCCTCTATCCAGGCAAAGGCCTGGTAATCTTCCTCATCTATCATATGGTAGTAAGATGTGCCCTGTCTTGCCGGTATGGCTATTGCCAGTATTATACCGATAAGAACCAGATAGGGGAGTTTCCCGATATTTTGAGTTACCAGAGGTATTTTTATCCATTGGCTTAACCTTTCCGGCAACCTGAGATTTTTTATCCAGGCCAGGCCGGCCCCGGCAATTATACCGGCTATTAACAACATAAAGGTCAGGCCCCGCTCATACATTATCCAGACCCCGTAGTGAAAAGTGTAATAACTTACCAGCATTATCAGCATAGCCAGTAATCCTAATACCAGACCATATTCCTTTTTGCCCCCCTTTATTGCCAGCAGAAAAATACCCAGCAGGCAAAGAGAGAGAGGCAGAAAACCATACTCCTGGATAACCCGGGGCAGCTGGACGAATTCTGAGAGTCCTGTCTGGGTAAACAGACCCCCGGCTGTACTCTTCACTAGGCTGAATATCCAGGGGAAGATGATGAAAAAAGGGAGAAACAAGGCTAGAGTTGTTCCCAGACTATGCCTGAAGTTATTTTTCAGATTGAGTAATAAATAAGGAATCAGCATGATGATAGGATAAATTGCCGAAGGTGCATGTATCGAGAGCAGAAAAGCTATTAAGACAAATATCAGTACATAAGTCCAGACATTTCTGAAGTTAAAAGCCAGAAAGAGAATCAGCGGGGTGAAGAGTAGTCCCAGGCTGGCTGGAACCAGAAAAGCCGGACCCAGCACACCAACGGAAGTTGGTATCAGACAGACAAAAAAGGCCGCTTCAAGACCGAACCCCTCCTTCCGGGCCATTATAAATACCGAGAAAACAGTCAGCATGAAGATAATGCTCGGGAAATACCGGTAGATGTCCATCCAGGAAATACTACTGATAGCCTGGAAAGCAGCCCAGAACAGTTGAAATCCAGCCTCCAGATTGGAGCTTAAACCGAGCGTTGCCCCGCCAAGCAAAGGGTCGGCAATAGTAATGCTGCCGGATTGCAGCATTGCATTGGAACGAGCCAGGTGAACCCACTCATCAACATGCAATGGGTATGGATAGTCCAGATGGGGAATAAAAGCAATGTAAAAGGCCAGCCCCAGAACCGGGACTACCATCAAATAATCCGACCGCAGTAGCTGCCATACTTTTTGCCAAGTCATAAACGAAAACGCCTTACTACAAACTCAGGCTTTACCCCTATAATCAATCTATACTATAACCCTACCCACAAAAGACATCCCTCTTTGAATTACAGCCGGCTCAACCTGTGATGAAAAGCTTTTTCCCCTCACATACGCTCCGGAATCGGGGGATTTCTTTTTCCGCTCCGGTTTCTTGAGCGGTCTCATTATACCATCAACATACCATCAACGCCCTGTTTTATTAAGTCGCTTATGATTAAGCAGTACTATTCAGTTCTGCTTGGCGGTGTTCTCGATTATGAATCGGGACTCCTCTTAATGACCGAGTAAGCAG
>JAZFUA010000052.1:0-3358 GCA_036446975.1 Dehalococcoidales bacterium | reverse complement strand
CTATGGCCAGAGTACCGAATGGGGCAATTATCCACATCAATACCAGGTTGGTAAAGGTTCTTTCCACACCCGAGATAGAAGCAGGAATGCCAATCTTCACGATTCGCCAGATGATATTGGTGTCAAAGTGAAAGTTTTTCAGGGTCAGTCGCAGCCGGGTTCGCCCTGTGAAGAGGAACCATAGCCCAACAGCCAATCCCAGGCCCTGAGAGATAACATTAGTCAGAGCAGCGCCACTGACGCCCAGGCGGGGAAATATCCACCAGCCGAAGATGAGGAAGGGAACGAGTACCGCGTGTAAAAGTCTGTATCCGATTGCTATCCTCATTGGGGTTACCGTATCCCCTGAGGATTGCATCATTCCCTCAGTCATTACCCTGAACGACATAGCTGCTGAGCCAATGAACATTATACGCATGTAGGCCGCTCCTTCGGCGATAACATCAGCCTCCAACCCAAACAGGGCTAGCATTTGTTCAACAAAGAAAATACCTATCACTGCTAGAATTACGGAGAAGACACCACTGATAACGATAGTTTGCTGTGCAATATGATTGGCCCCTTCGGTATCTTTTGTCCCCATAAAGCGGGCTATCATTGCTCTGGTACCCGTAGCGAGACCCATCCTTGCTGAGTTCATCAGCATGACAACCATACCGGAAACACCTACTCCGGCAATAGCGGCTGCCCCCAGTTTGCCTACCCATATCATATCGATGGTAGGGCCAAGCATATTGAGGCTTTGAGTTACTACCGCGGGCCAGGAGAGGGACAGAAGGTTCCGAACCACGCTGCCTTTTGTCCAGTCCCTGTCAGGGGCAGTCCTTCTCCTGCCGGAACCTCCTCCTTCCATCCTGGGTAGTTACTCCTTTCAAACCGGTCTCACTGTTACCTGGCACAGGTCGGCTATAGAGAGCCAATCGCCGTTTCTATTCTCTCTAGCGCTTCCTGAAGTATACCCCGGGGACAGGCGATATTCATCCTCTGGAAACCCGAACCTCCGGCCCCGAATAGAAATCCGTCATCCAGACCCACCTTTACCTTTTCTCTCATGAAACTTCTTAAAGTTGTATCATCCATACCCAGCCCCCGGCAATCAAGCCAGAGAAGATAAGTAGCCTGGGGCTTGATAAGTTTAATTTGGGGAATCTTTTTCTCGAAATATTCAGTGGCGAATTCCAGGTTGCCATCCAGATAGCTGAGTAATTGTTCAAGCCATTCATCACCGTAGCGATACGCCGCCTCCATTGCTGTAAAACCGAAAAGGTTCGGTCTGCTGACTCCCATTCTGGCCTCATTAAAGCTGGTGCGCAGTTTATTATTCGGGATTATTATGGAAGATGCCTCTAAACCAGCCAGGTTAAATGTCTTGCTGGGTGCCATACAGACGATGCAATTCTGCTCGAATTCCCCGGAAATAGCCGCGAAGGGAGTATGTTTATTTCCTTTAAAAAGAATTTCACAGTGGACTTCATCCGAAATCACGGTTGCTCCGTTACCAATAACAATCTCTCCCAACCGGGTTAACTCTTCCCTGTTCCAGAGACGCCCGATTGGATTATGCGGATTACACAGAACGATGGCTCTTGCCCGGCTCTGAATATTCCTCATACCGGCTCTGGGCCAAAATTTACTCTCCAGGTCGTCAAAATCCATCTGGTAACTTCCGTCAGATAACATCAGTTCATTGGTTGCTATCTGGCACCCGTTCTGGCGGACGGCATTGAAAAAAGGATAATAAACAGGCTCCTGCAGGATAATCTCGTCTCCGGAATGAGTCAGAGACCTGACGGCGATATTGATGGCCGGCATTACCCCGGGCGTAAAGACCACCCATTCCGGATTTATCTGCCAGTTAAACTTCTTCTCCATGCGTTCAACAATGGCTTCGGTCAGACCCTTACCCGGTTCAGTATAGCCATAGAACTCATGGGTAGCCCGTTCCTGAATTGCCTCGATTATCGGTCTGGCAGCCGGGAAATCCATATCCGCCACCCACATCGGAATAACATCGTTAGTGCCAAACACATTTTCCCGGTTATCCCATTTTGAACAATTGGTATCTTCCCTTGAGCATATCAGGTCGAAATCATATTCCATGCTAACTCTCCGTTCTCCAGCTTTTGGTAAAAGGGTTTATCCGGGGTATTAGTTAAGGTAACAGCGGGCATCTAAAAGTACCTCTATATATTATTACTTCGTAAGCCACAAAACAACATATCATTTGAATTGAAAACAGGGTACTTATTAGTGATATGATAAAAACAGCTAGAATAAGACCATAAAATTCAGGACGGGAGAAATGAAAAATGACTGATTGGCCCGGACTTACCAGGGAAATAGAGCGCTTGCTTCGCCTGCAAACATATCCGATTGCTTATAAACGACTGGATGATATTGCCGAACTTGAGAAAATACCCAATGTAAGGCGACTCGACCGCACGGCGACTTTTTGCCAGTTGCCGACCCTGGTTCGGAGGGGAGGCTGGACTATGGGGGTGGTAAGAAATGATCTGATTGAGCGTTGTGCCCGGATAAATGGCCTAGCCGTCACTACCGAGGAAGAAATCGCTCACGAGGTAGCCAATTTTGCCACAACTTGGTTTGCCACTAAAGAAGAAGCCGCCAAACAGATGGCAGACTATCCCCTGGTTCCCCCCGGAGAAGCCCTGGTGCTGGCGCCCTTGGCTTCAGGAAAATTTGACCCCGATGTTGTATTAATATATGGTAATCCGGCTCAGATGATGCTGCTGATGAATGGCCTGCAATTTAAGGATTATGAACGTTATAATTTTTTCTTCATCGGGGAGGGAGCCTGTGCGGATGGACTGGCCCAGTGTTTCACAACGGGTAAACCCGCCCTGGCCATTCCCTGTTTTGGAGAACGGAGATTCGGTGGTGTCACCGATGATGAACTGGTCCTGGCCCTGCCACCCGGAATGATAGAGCCGGCGGTTGAAGGACTTCAAGCGCTCTGGAACAGAGGATTGAGATATCCGATTATGTATTATGGGCCTGAGTGTGACCCAACTTCTGCCATTGCTAAGGCTTACCCGGCGGATAATGTTCTTGACCGGAACAGTCAGTAGATGAATTGATATTTCTCCCGGCTATACTCCCGTTGCAATGCTTTATTAGCGGTGCTAAACTGACCTGAAATCCGAAAAACAGGGGAGAGTTAAGATGAACGAGATTGGTCTGACCGTGCCCTTTTATCTGACAATGCTGCTCTGGGTGGCGAAGACGATTATCCTGGCTTTTATCTGTGGTTTCCTGGCCTGGCTGGGCATCCGGGTTTTGGATGCCGTAACGCCTGATATACCGGCCAGGCAACGGATAGGCGAAAGTCCCTTCGCTA
>JAZFUA010000051.1:0-6293 GCA_036446975.1 Dehalococcoidales bacterium | reverse complement strand
GGCCAATAACCTGGGCAGAGAACTGGGGCTGGACGAGCTTTACATCAAGAATGACTGCGTTAATCCAACCTACTCGTTTAAAGACAGGCCGGTCTCCGTGGCCGTTTCCAAGGCACAGGAGTTCGGTTTCGACGCCGTGGCCTGTGCTTCAACCGGTAACCTGGCAGCCAGTGTGGCCGGCCACGCTGCCAAGGCAAATATGAAAGCTTATGTCTTCGTTCCTTCAGATATGGAAAAGGGTAAACTGGTGGGGGCGGCAATTTATAATCCGGTTTTGGTGGTGGTTGAAGGGAGCTATGATGATGTCAACCGCCTTTGCACCACATTATCGCAAAGATACCAGTGGGGGTTTATAAACATCAACCTCAGACCGTTTTACGCTGAAGGAAGTAAAACCCTGGGCTACGAGGTTGCCGAGCAACTGGGCTGGCGGACTCCCGCCTGTATTTTGCATCCGGCTGGCTCAGGACTCAGCTTTACGATGATATGGAAAGGCCTTGATGAGATGGCAACTCTTGGCCTGATAAATACGGTTAAGCCCCGTATGTACGCTATTCAGGCGGCAGGGTGCTCACCAATTGTAAATGCTTTTGAGGCGGGTACATTTCATGTGAATCCGGTAGTAGCTGATACTATTGCCAAGTCTATCGCCCTCGGGAATCCAGCCAATGGGTACGAAGCTTTGAAAGTCATCAAGGAATCGGGTGGTGGCGCCTGTGCCGTTACCGATGAAGAAATCATAGAGGGTATGAAACTGCTTGCCCAGACAGAAGGTATTTTCGCTGAAGCCACAGGGGGAGCAGTTATTGCTTCGCTTAAGAGGCTGGCTGCTTCGGGCGCGATAAAGAGGAATGAGCTTACAGTTGCCTTCATCACCGGGGCTGGACCAAGGACCCAGGAAACAGTAGAGGATATTGTAAAACCATTTGTTGTCCAGCCTAACCTGAAATCATTTGAAGAAGTGCTTGGTGGGCAACTTTAAGCCCGGTATTATTACGGGATATGCAAAAAACCAGGGAAAAAGGGGGTACAGATGGCTAAAAAACAGGTAATGTTTACTTTTCCTGAAGAACTAATCAGGGATCCGATTATTTTTAACCTCAGTAACCAGTTTAATGTTGTAACTAACATACGCCGGGCTGATATTACCGAGAGTAAAGGCTGGGTGGTACTGGAACTGGAAGGGGATGAGCAGGACATAGAGCAGGGTATAGTCTGGGTGACCAGCAAAGGTGTAAGGGTCGACCCTGTAGTCGGAGATATTGTTGAAGGGTAGGATATAAAATGGAAAGAGTTTACCTTGATTATGCGGCAACTACGCCAACCGATCCTGAAGTTGTCAAAGCCATGCTGCCCTATTTCACAGATTCTTTTGGCAATCCATCAAGTATCTATTCCTACGGGCAGGAAAATAAGGGGGCTATTGAAGAGGCGCGGACCAAAGTTGCCAGGCTTATTGGCGCCCGCGATGAAGAGATTGTCTTTACCAGCGGAGGGACCGAGGCGGATAATGCCGCCCTGCAGGGAGTGGCTTTTGCTAACGAATCCAAGGGGAACCACATTATCACCAGTTCAATTGAGCATCACGCTGTAATTGAGACCTGCGAGTTTCTGGAGAAAAGGGGCTTCACTACTTCCTACCTGGGTGTGGATAAGTACGGTCTGGTTGACCCGGATGATGTCAGGAAGGCTATTACCAAAGAGACTATCCTTATTTCAGTGATGCAAGCTAACAATGAGGTGGGCACAATAGAGCCGATTGCCGAGATAGCCAGGGTTGCTAAAGAGGCGGGAGTTTATTTTCATACCGATGCCGTGCAGGCGGTAGGGCATATCCCGGTCGATGTAAACGAACTCGGGGTAGATTTGCTATCAATCTCGGCCCACAAGCTTTGCGGACCGAAAGGCGTGGGAGCCCTGTATATCAGAAAAGGGACCCGGTTGACCCCTTTTATGCATGGTGGCGGACAGGAAAACCGGCGGAGAGCCAGCACGGAGAATGTACCCGGCATTGTCGGCTTTAGCCGGGCAGCGGAACTTGCCTTGCTCGAGCTAAACCAGGAACCAGAACGCCTGACCAACCTGAGAGAACGACTCATCAAAGGCCTGACGGAACGCATTGAGCACATTCACCTGAATGGTCACCCGAAGGAGAGATTGCCGAACAACGTCAATATAAGTTTTGAATATATAGAAGGAGAATCAATGATCCTGAACCTTGACCTGCAGGGTATCTGCGTTTCAAGCGGATCAGCCTGCACTTCCGGGAGCCTTGAGCCGTCTCATGTGTGCCTGGCAATGGGACTCCCTCCGGAACAGGCGCATGGTTCTCTGAGGCTTACCCTTGGCAGGTGGACCAAAGAGGAGGATATTGATATGGTACTGGAGGTATTGCCCGGAATTGTTGCCAGGTTGAGGGCTATGTCTCCCCTGTTGAAGAGCCAGAGATAGGAGAAAGAAGATGAGTAACGTAAATACATTATACAGCGCGAAGGTGATGGAACACTTTCAGAACCCGAGAAATGTGGGTGATATGGAAAATCCGGATGGGCTTGGGCATGTTGGAAATCCGGTATGTGGCGATATTATGGAGCTTTATATCAGAGTGAAAGATAATATTATTACCGATGCCAAGTTTAAGACCTTCGGCTGTGGAGCCGCAATAGCTACCAGCTCTATGGTTACAGAACTGGTAATTGGGAAGACTATCGAAGAGGCGATGGAAATATCCAACAAGGCTGTAGTCGAAGCTCTGGACGGACTGCCGGCGATTAAAATGCACTGCTCTGTCCTGGCCGAAGAAGCCCTGAAATCAGCTATTGAAAACTACCGGAGCAAGTCTGAATAAGGTAATATACTTTAAGGCAGCCATCCTTCTGGTACTACAAAATCTTGTACCAGTAACTACTAATGTAATGTCACTTTAAGCGACCACTTTAACGTTTCTTTGAATTGTACTAAAGTATTTTTGACAGTTATGCTTAAGGCAGTAACGAGATAAAAAGATGGATAATCATAATAGTGAATCCGGACATGAGCGCGGAAGAGCTACAGATAGCAGCCGATTAAAAATTATCCTGGCTATCGTAGTGGTTATTATGGTAGCTGAGCTCATCGGCGGGATTATCAGTAACAGTCTGGCCTTGCTTGGTGATGCCGGACATATGCTGGTTGACGGACTCGCTTTGAGCTTGAGTCTTTTTGCTATCACCATGGCAGCCCGGCCGGCAACTCCAAGTAAAACCTTTGGTTACCATCGGGTGGAAATTATGGCGGCTCTGGCTAACGGCACCCTGCTGGTACTGGTTTCTATCTATATATTTTTTGAAGCCTATCAGAGATTTATCGATCCGCCGATAGTCCGCGCCCCACTTATGCTGGCGGTAGCCAGTATCGGCCTGGCAGCTAATCTCATCGGAATACTGTTATTGAGGAGGGTGAGTCACAGTAATCTGAATGTTAAAGCCGCCTTCTGGCACATTCTGGGTGACACAATATCTTCGGTTGGTGTTATCGTCGGGGGTGTAATCATCATGTTCACCGGCTGGGGTATTGTTGACCCAATTATCGCAGTACTTATCGGCTGCATTATACTTTGGGGGGCAGTACGGCTGGTCAGAGAGGCAGTGGATATACTGATGGAAGCGGTGCCCAGGCACATTCCCGTTGATGAGGTTATTGAGATTCTGAATAATGTTGCCGGTGTGGACGAAGTACATGATGTGCATGTCTGGACTATTACCTCCGGGATACATGCAATGAGCGCTCACCTGATTATTAAGGACCAGAGTGTCAGCGGCAGCTCCGAGATTGTGGATAAAGTGAATCGTGATATGACCCAGCAGTTCAATATTTCCCACACTACCTTGCAGCTGGAGTGCGAGAGATGTGAAAGTTGCCCGACCGGGACCGTCTGCAATATAACCAGACCCGAAGAATCTTCCCAACGTATCAAACAAATATAGCTGATTACCGGATAATGGACACCGGCGAGATAATCTTGAAACAGAACTGCGGTTAATCATTAAAAAGAGGGGCTACTCCATCGATATTTGACAGGGTAGCCCCTCTGCCAAGCCCGTTAATGACCTGATATTCAGGAAGCTTTACCGCCAGGTGTCAATGCTCCAGGCGGTACCGTGGCCACCCTGGAATCGATCAAGGACTGTTTCCTCTCCATGGACGATAATGATGCAGTTGGCGCGGGGTTCGGGGCAGACCGGCACCATATAATCATCTTCCAGTTCTTTCCAGTGTTTGCCTGAGGTTTTCTCAATCCCCATCCATCCATTAGTGAAGAAATCGGGGCCTCCCCGCATCCGGTATTGTTTAACAGGTTCAAAGCTCTTCTTGTAGATATACTCGTAGACCTCATCCTTGGACTTAAAGCCTAAGTCAAACAGGTTTTTAGCTATCGAGGGGACCATGGCCAGGGTAACACCCCCCTCCCGGGTAGTCCACATACCGTCACACAGGTAATCCAGGAAGTTGTGCGGCCCGGGGATACCTTTAACATCAAGCCACCTGGAAATGGCGCCGTGGCCGCTTTTCTGAAGGGCCCGATATACACCCGGCATCCAGAACTGCCCCCCACCCTGGCTCGAGCCGGCAGGCATAATAATGCTCTCGTCTTTCTTGAAACCAAGCTCCTCGTTCAAGCCCAGCCAGCCTTCCGGTAGTCCTTCGGCATATTCAGCGTACAAAAAGCCACCGTTCATTGAGGGACTGCCGTAAGTCATGATGGTGGATACGGTCTCTTTATAGCCACCCAGATTACGCCACAGGAGGCTGCCGACACGGCCGATAGTTTTGTTGGGAGGGTTACCGGGGCTAAACCGGCCGTAGCTGACATTCATACCTATCTCCTTGTAGAAAGGCCCGCTAACAACAAAACCCCCACCTCCGCCACGTCCGTCGCCAGTGCCGCCACCTGATTCGGCAATGGCCAGTACCATCGGGAAGTACTCCGGCTTGCAGCCGGCCATTACGGCGTTGACCGCCACCTGCTCTACCGTGGCCGTCCTGCCCATAGGCATGTATTTAACAACTTCACCCTTCTTCCTGGTCATTCCACCGCCCAATGCTCCCATTCCCCTCATTTCCACATCACGCTGGAGGGTTATGACCTCATCAGGTTTGTGGCTGGTGCCGGTAAGCATCTCTTTAACTCGATCTTCGGTAGGAACATTAATAGGCAGGCCGTCCGTATACACTGCAAAAGGAGCATCCAGTATACCGGCAATATTCTCCGACTGGTCAAAAAAGACCTTGGCTTCATCGTGGGTTCCTTCAAAGATTATCCGCGGCTGCTCCGGCGCCCATTTGCCGCTTTTTTCTTCCTTATCGGTCAAGGGGCGGAGCAAACCACCTATTACGTCTTCAATAATATTATCGACATCTTCCGGTCCGATCAGGGTACGGGAAGCTTCCACAAGTCGTAGCTCAGGGATCCCGTATATCACTGCATCATGCCTGACCTTTTCGGTTTCTTCTACCAGGTCAATGAGTACAGTTGGGATGCCGGCTTTCTCAAGTTCTGCTAAATAAGGCAACTGCCTGTTTACAGCCCCATGTCACCAGCAGACCCCAAGTATCAGGGCATCGGCCGTCTTCATCTCTTCTTCCGATATGCGAATCGGGGCGATATTGTAGGTCTTCTTGGTTTTCCAGATGACATTGGGATAATCCATCTTCAGTTTCTTCTCCAGGGGTATGGTGATATCAGGTTCACCACAGATACTGAGATAGATTTCTTTGCCGTCGAGAGTGTCGAGACGAGGTGCCAGTGGCGACGTGTCAACTGGTTCCTGGGTACCAACCGGGTTGAGATATTTGTGTACCTTTTCGGTTTCTGCCATACTTTATTCTCCTTTATTTATTAACATTGCTTGTTGCCAAGGATAAGCCAACCCTTATCCTTGTGTTAATTACTTTAATTCAAGCCAAATATATTGTCAAGAAACTGGATCAGACCGATGATGAAATCTCCTGTTAAGATATTTAAACGCCCGGTAGGACTGGACGGCGATTATTGACATAAGGAGCTTGGGTACCCATAGCCAGAAAGGATTCAGTCCCAGTACCAGGAACAGGGCCGGGTCTTCAACCATAGCATGGTTGATTCCAATGGAGATATGGAGACTCTCCAGTTCTTCCTTGGTCAGATCTCCCTTTTTAGCCTGGCTAACGATAACGGCTCCGCCATACAACAGCCCGAAAGTAATGCTGGTTATCCATAGAGGGAAGGTCCTGTCAGAGAGGTGAAAAACCCTCATTAAGGGGCGAAGTTTGTG
>JAZFUA010000050.1:0-5060 GCA_036446975.1 Dehalococcoidales bacterium | reverse complement strand
GGTAATCTGACAAAAGAACCTTTTTCTAGCAAACGAACATCGGGATGATTGTCCAGCTATAGAGATAAATGCCCGATACCATTTGCGGTTTCCGAGGTAATGCTAGCGAATAGCGCTAAAACCTTTGGGCGATTGTTATTTACCGCCGGGTTATCAGGGGAAGAGTCCTGCCATACGGCTATTCCCAGGCAAGCCAGTAGCAGGGCTACCATAAGAAGACTGACCAGCCAGACATTAAAGCGCCTGAGCAGCACACCCAGCCCGGCCATAATAAGCAGCACCGGCCAGAAACGCCACAGGGTATCCCAGATACCCCAGGAGAGAATACTGAAGGTCTGCAAGAGAAAGACTGTCCCCAGGAACAGCAGCAGGATACCCCATATCGGGACGAATTGTTTTCCAGGTTGTTTTTCCTCGGACATCGCTTATTTTCTCCGCGAACCCACTATTACCAGCAACCCGATGCCGATTAAAATCAGGGGCCAGAGATACCTCCATTGAAACCAGGGGAAAGGGTTAAAGATGGCCAACAGGAAAAGACCGCCAGCAACAATCAGGATGATTCCAAGAGCATTATGACGTTTCTGTCGGGTTTTAGAGGTGTCCTTTGAGGTGTCTTTTTCTCCTCCAAAGGTAGAGCGTATTTCGTTCCCCAGTTCACTGGCAGACTGTTTTAGATCCTCTATATTCTCTTTGACCACATCTTTAGGTTCGATGGCCTTCGAGTTTTTCAGGGGCAGTACGATTGCCAGAATTATGTAGGCAATGATTCCCGCTCCGCTGGCTAATGCCAGAACTACCGTGATTACCCTCACAATGACAGGGTCTATATCAAAGTACTCGGCCAACCCGCCACAGACTCCCCAAATCACCCGTTCATCCCGGCTTCTGTAAAGTCTCTTCTCCATTACGCCCTCCTGTTCAGGTTTTTATTTGAGGCGAAACTCCCACCCGGATTATTTTACGAAAATTCTCCGGTTCTTTGTTCATAAACCCACCTCGGGCTTGAGGCGGTGTCCTTAATAATAAAACCGCAGGCAGTTAATCTATTCCGTATCTCATCGGCCCTCTGGTACTGCTTAGCCTCACGCAGGGCATTCCGAACAGCCAGCGCCAGATTAACATACCCACTTAATACTTCAATTTCCGGATCAGGCTCTTTCACAGTATTTTCAATAGTCTCTAAAAGCCGGTCAAGCTTCTCTTCACGCATTTGACTGATTTCTTCATCGGCAATTTTTGAAATATCAAGCTGTCCGCTGATTTGGTGGCGGGGCTCCAGTGTCAGTCCCAATACCCCCGCCAGCTCGGTTAGCATCTCTTTGGCCGCTTCAACATTAATACCCTCGTCGCTGAACCGGTTGATGTCCCTGACCAAATCAAAAAGGCTTGATAATGCCTGGGGAGTGCCAAAATCATCATCCATCGCTTCGATGAACCTGTTCCGGTAGGCCTCTACATCAATCTGCCCGTCGCTTTTTCCGCCTCCGTCTTCAGTTACAACCACCTGGCGCAATCGGTCAGCCCCCTTCTCGGCTGCCTCCAGGGCTTCCTCGGAGTAGGAAAGCGGGCTGCGGTAGTAAGAGCCCAGAATAAAGACGCGAATCGCGTCGGCGCTGTGTTTTTCCAGCGCTTCTCTAATCGTTACCAGGTTACCCACGGACTTGCTCATCTTCTCTTCGTCAAGCTGGAGCATACCGTTATGCATCCAGTACTTAACAAAGGGTTTTTTACCCGTAAAGCTCTCCGATTGTACTATCTCGTTCTCATGGTGGGGGAAGACCAGGTCCTGCCCGCCTCCATGGATGTCAATCATCTCTCCCAGGTATCTCAGGGACATTGCGCTGCACTCGATATGCCAGCCCGGTCTCCCCTCCCCCCAGGGGCTCTCCCACTTGGGTTCTCCCGGTTTAGACACTTTCCAAAGGACAAAGTCCGCCGGGTGCTCCTTGCCTTCTTCCGGTTCAATACGCGTTCCGGTCACCATGGACTCCAGGTTGCGGTTGGACAGTTTGCCATAGTCGGGGACATTGCTTACCCGGAAATAGACGTTGCCCTTTGACGGGTAGGCAAATCCTTTATCAATCAGACCCTCTACTATCTCGATTATCTTGGGGATTTCCTCGGTGGCTCTGGGATAAATATGAGCCTCCAGAACATTCAGGGCAGCCATATCCTCAAAATATCTCTCGGTATACTTCTCCGTCAGCTCCATAACCGGTATGCCCAGCCGGTTTGCAGTGGCTATAATGTTGTCCTCGATATCGGTAACATTCACCACATGTTTCACCTTATAGCCCCGAAACTCAAGGTAGCGCCGGACAACATCAAAGAAGATATAAGACAGGGCATGACCTATGTGACTGTCGGCGTAGGCGTTAATCCCGCAGACATACATCTTTACTTCATCATCCTGAGGCACAAATTCCTCTTTTTGTCCCGAAAGGGTATGGTATACCTTTATCATGGTCCTCCTAATCTCTATTGAACTCAATCTTTCACTATATTTTATGCCAGGGTTTGTATCACCTTTTTGTATGGAATACCCGGGTCTCTTCTGCCATCAGTTGACCTTTCCTATTTCGAATCTCCCCTTATCAAAGCCACGGCCTGGGCGGCAATTCCTTCTCCCCGTCCCTCAAATCCCAGCCGGTTTGAAGTGCTGGCTTTCACGCTCACCTGGTTAATGCTGATTCCCAATGTCCTGCTAAGATGCTCTCTCATCCGGTCGATATAATCCCTTAGTTTAGGGCGTTCGGCTACGATAGTAGCATCAATATTATCTATTAAGTAGCCCTCTGTGGCAATCTTTTCCTTTACTCTTTTCAGCAGCCTCAGGCTGGAGATGTCCTTATATTCAGAGTCGCCGGGCGGGAAATGGCTGCCGATATCTCCCAGTGCCGCAGCCCCGAGCAAGGCGTCAATAACAGCGTGGCTCAGCACATCGGCGTCACTCCAGCCGCTGAGTCCTTTTTCAAAGGGTATCTCCACCCCACCCAGCACCAGCCTCCGTCCCGGAGTCAGGGGGTGAACATCATAGCCAATGCCCACCCGTATTTTATCTGCCATGATTTTTCCACAAAACCCCGGCTAATTCCAGGTCGTCAGGGTTGGTTATTTTTATATTATCGTATGAACCCAAATAGAGTTTGACCCTGTAACCCAGTTGCTCCACCGCTCGGGCATCATCGGTAACTTCGTATTTCAACTGGCGGTAGGCTTCGGTTATTATATCAAAACGGAACACCTGGGGTGTCTGCACCGACCACAAGCTCTGTCTCGCCAGAGTTTCCCGGACAATCTGGTCGTCTCCGGCCAGCTTGATAGTATCCGTCACCGGCACAGCGGCTATGGCAGCCCCTGTCTCCCGGGCTGTTTCCAGTCCCTGTTCGATCAGTTCTCCGCTAACGAACGGCCTGGCTCCGTCATGAATTACCGCCCAGTCACAATCACTCAACCGGCTGAGTCCGGCCACCACCGAGTCCTGGCGTCTCTCTCCGCCGGGACAAATGTCGGTTACTTTTGACCAGCCCTGTCCGGCAGCAAGCTGCTCTCCCCTTTTCAGATTCTCCTCACTCAGGACAATAACAATCCGGTCAATGGAATCACAATCCTGAAAAGCATCAATCACCCGGGCCAGCACCGTCTTTTCTCCCAGCAGGGCGAATACCTTGTCCACCCCCTCCATTCTCCGGCTTGAGCCTGCCGCCACAATAACCGCCCCTGCTGTTTGCCGATTTGCCATTTAACTCCTGATTTGTTTTTACAAAGATTTAGCCTCAATTGAGTTTACACATATTTCGTCTGTTTATCAACCTGACCCCTCCTTTTGTACGTTTAACCCTCTCCCCTTTTGATAATATGGATTAAGTCATATTAAAATGGGGTGTCTAAGAGGGGCTAACGCCCCTCTTACATTCTTCCCCTTCCCCTTGGTAGGGGAAGGGGATACAGGGGATAGGGTTAAATAAAATTAAAAGTTTAAACTCTCTATAACCAGTGGGTAAAACAGAAAATGAAAACAGAATTAGGGCTCCCGGAACAGACTTTATGATATGTTTAAAACAGGAACCTTGATAAAAACTGGCTCTGATTGGTTTTATTTGATACACTGAATATTAGAAACAGGCTGGCGGTCGACTGGGTATATTTGCCCAATTGCGTTACAATTCTACTATCTGAGAAGAATCGCCCGCATCAGGCTGAATAGGGGGTAGCCGAGTGGAATCAGATAAATATACCTCGAAGCGATTTGACACCCACCAGGAAGACGCTATTGATACGGCTGTCCTGAAAGCCATACCCTTTGACTACCCCGGCTCGGATACCGAGGTGGTCTATGAGACTGACGAGTTTACCGCCGTCTGTCCCTGGACGGGTCTGCCTGATTTTGCCACTCTGGTAATAAGCTATCTGCCGGAAAACTCCCTGGTGGAGCTGAAGTCCCTGAAGTATTACCTCACCTCCTACCGCAATGTGGGCATACTCCAGGAGCACGCCGTCAACCGCATTCTCAACGACCTGGTGAATTTATTAAAACCCCTCTCAATGGCAGTGGAGGCGGAATACCGGGAAAGGGGCGGTATCAAGACCACGGCCGAAGCTGCATATGAAAAAGATTATTAAAAAATACGGAGGACCTGTAAATGAAAGTAGCAAAATACACTGAAACCGAGGCCACCCTTGAGCTGCCCGGCGTGCTCAAGCGTGAGGTTATAAACGCCTCGGATGGGGCGCCGAATTTCTGTATGCGCGTCTTTGACCTGGAACCCGGCAGCTCCACCCCCTCTCACTCCCACGCCTGGGAGCACGAGGTCTATATTCTGACCGGAAAAGGAGTGGTGGAAAGCGAAGACGGAGAAAAAGAAATCTCCCGGGACACAGTCGTCTTTGTCGCCCCTGATGAGCACCACCGCTTCAGAAATACCAGTTTTGATACTCTGCGATTTATCTGCGTGATTCCGCTGGAGAGTTAGGAAAGCCAATTCTTCTTGGCTTACCTCTTCTCACTTCAGCCTATCATTGATTATCTCGAAGAGCTTGCCGAAGTTATTAAGCGT
>JAZFUA010000049.1:0-6109 GCA_036446975.1 Dehalococcoidales bacterium | reverse complement strand
CAGACTTTGTCCCCGGTCTCGAACTCCCACTCTTTGAAACCGTCGGCGGCATTCAGGGCATGAACTTTCCCGTCAGCCGAACCAAAATAGAGCTTGTCCCCATCCACAACAGTGCCTCCAATGATGGAAGCGGGCGCTTCATCCTGGCGAGGGTACACCCAGCGCGGTTCTTCCCTGAATTCAACCCGGTTGAAGGCGTAAATCTTGCCATTGTAGGCGCCAATATAGACCAGGTCTCCAGCTACGCTGGGAGTGCCGTATATGGCCACTGTAGTGGCCCCTCCCGGAGCACAGCCGAAGGCGCCCCCTCCGGTCTTTTCGGTTTCCAGTGGCGCTGACCACAGCAGGCTACCATCTGTCGTATCCAGGGCAACCACATTTCCATCCATTGAGCCGATAAAGAGGGTACCGTTATCTATTACACTGCCTGACCAGCCCCTGGGTATCGCCCCAAGACCGCTCCGGCAGCTGGCAAGGACAAGGCCGAGAATAAGTATCGCCAGCAACAGCAGCGGCTTTCTTAAGGTTGGTTTTATTCTGGGCATGGTTATCATTTATTAATTAACTCCATCTGGATAACAGGCATTTCACCACGGACAATAAGGCCACCTGAGTATTGAAAGTGATAATTCCTTCGTCGTAGTAAGTATATATAAGAAAGGCGTTTTTCGCCTTAATATCATCTCTCATTCCCGCTAATGTAGTATATCATCTTGGCAACAGTTCATCAAGCCCATAAATATTGGGCACACCCGGTTTAGGATGCTTTTTAACTGGAGCTTACCCGGATATTCAAATTATATTGACAAGTATCATCCTGATTTGATATATTCATTTCATTCTTCTTTAACTCACCGCTAATAATCAAAAAAAGAAAGGGGACACGAATATGGCAACAACTCAGGAAATGACCGAACTGGCTCAGGTGATTAAGGAACGCCGTTCCATCCGCAAGTGGCAGGATAAGCCCGTACCGGAGGAATTACTCTTATCGGCTATCGAGTTGGCTACCTGGGCACCCAACAATGGCAATCGGCAGAACTGGCGCTTTTACCTGGTTACTAACCGCCAGGTAATCAACTCTATTGCCGATGCCGTTGACAAGGCCAGCGACGAAGTTAATTCGTGGCCTGAGATGGTAAAAATCGCCCGGCCCCGTCCCGAAGGGGCGCCGCCACCGAGGAGGCCCGGCTTCTTTCGCCAGGCGCCGGCCTTGATTATGGTTGCTACCTCCAGTCTTCAGACACCCCAGGATCAGGCCCTGGAAGAGCGCGGCAAATCTGACCCCAGGGCTGTCCAGGTACGCGAATGGCGAAATAGTGTAAATGTCGCCATTCAGTCGGCGGATTGCGCTGTTTCCCATCTCCTTCTTGCCCTGCATCAGGCTGGCCTGGGCGCTGTCTGGCTGCACGGACCGCTACAGGCGAAAGGCGAAATTGAAAAGATAATCAATCTGCCTCCGGAAATGGGTATCCGCGCTTTTATACCGGTTGGCTACCCTGATGAAACTCCGGAAACAAGAGGACGCAAGCCGGTCTCGGAAGTCTGTGAAATTATTCGTTAGGGGCTAATCCAGACGCTATCACCGGCAACAAGTCATTAATCTTTACCGCTTGGAGAGAGGCTGGTTGCGGGCATTACGGCACCGGGTCATAGCCGCCGGGGTGGAAAGGATGGCAACTGGCTATCCGCCTGGCCCCCATCCACACCCCTTTGAAAAAGCCATACTTTGTGATAGCTTCATAAGTGTATTGAGAGCAGGTCGGCATAAAACGGCAGGTCGAGGGAAATGCCCGCGACAAGGTTAGCTGGTAGAACCGGATTAAGCCTAAAGCTACCCTTTTCATCTATCCCCACTGGCCGGTGAATTGAGCTGCCGGCTCCCGACTAAATGGCCGGGTTCATCACCGGTCTCCAGCAGGTCAACCCGGGATAGCAGGTCCTCGGCGGTTCTTTTAAGACTGGCATAGTCGGCATTAGCTGCCGCCGGACGGACAATAAATACTATATCCCATCCCGTTTTAAGAGGCATTATTCGCAAGATTTCGCGCAACAAACGCTTTAACCTGTTTCTGGTTACGGCGTTACCCACTCGTTTGCTGACCGATAGACCGTACCTGGATAAGGTAAGCCCGTTAGATAAGGACCTCATCACCAGTAAATCGGAAGTACGGGAACTGCCTTTACTGTAAACTGAGGCGTACTGCTGTGGTCTGGTAAGGCGTTCTTCTTTCCCCATGGCTACCTCCCCCCGGAGTTCAACATCAAACCACAGTCAATCGCATACGGCCCTTCAGCCGTCTGGCTTTTAAAACAGCCCGTCCGCCCCGAGAGCTCATTCTTTTCAGAAAGCCATGCTCACGCCTGCGGGGTATTTTCTTTGGTTGATAAGTCCTTTTTGGCATTCTAACCCCTTATAAAAACTGAAATGCTGAAAATGAAGGAGGGATGTTACTCAGCTAATCAAGCTAACCGGCCATCCCAACACTTGCCACCTTGCGCATATGGGCCGGGACATAGGGTAGTAAAGCCAAGTGCCGTGCCCTCTTTATGGCTATGGCCATGGTTCGCTGATGTCTGGCACAGGTACCCGTCCGGCGGCGTGGAGCTATCTTGGCCCGGTCAGTAATAAAACCGCGTAATATTTCAGTGTCCTTATAATCTATTCTTTTAATCTTACCGGCGCAAAAGGCACAAACCTTACGGCTCGGTGTGTATCTCCCCCGTCTGTACTTGGTAGGCTTCGCACTGCTGGTTTTTCGTCTTGCCACTGGTTATTAACTCCCCACTTCCTAATTTATCGTCTTTACCGTTCTCCTCTAAAAGGGTATATCCTCCGGTTCTAATTCGTCAGGACCGCCTTCCCCAAGGCTACTTTCCCCCATCTTGTCCTCGGGAAGAGAGGCTGAGGCTTGCCGGTCAAGAAAGCTCACTCTATCAGCAATTATTTCGTTCCGGTACCGTTTCTGCCCATCCTGACCATCCCAGCTATGCGAGTGCAGTCTGCCCTCGACATAGACCAGCCGGCCCTTGGTCAGATACTGGTTACATTGTTCCGCCAGCCGGCCCCAGGTGACCACGGTAAACCACTCCGTTTCCTCTCTGCGTTCACCATCAGAAGTAGTGTATCTCCGGTTTGTGGCGGTGCTGAAAGAGGTTACCGGTCTGCCGTTGGGAGTAAACCTCATTTCAGGTTCACTGCCAAGATTACCGATAATTATCATCCTGTTTACACTTACCATTATCCTGAGCTCCTTATTTCTTCCTCAAGCACCGGGAAAACCTTTTTTAATCGGTTAATCCAGTTTAATAAGAAGGTGACGCAGCACTTCCGTAGAAATCCGCAGGCTCGTTTCCAGCTCTTTACCGAAAGCAGGCTTCATCTTAAACCTGGACAGTACATAACTGGCGTCAACATGATGCTTTATCGGATAGGCAAGGTTTTTTTTGCCCCACCGGTCGATGTTGATAATAGCCCCTCCATTACCGGTAACAAACTGACTTACTTTATCTATAACGGCTTCAAATCGTTCTTCCGTTACCTCAGGACTGATAACCAATACCAGTTCGTATTCCCGTAACAGCCTGTCTTCTTCGGTTGTTATTTCAACTTCAATTACTTTATCTGCAATTACTTCGTCAGTCCCTGCTTTATCAACCGCTGTCTCGTCATCAGCTGCTTCTTCAGTTGGTACTTCATCAACAGGAGCATCGCCAGCCGCCGCTTCATCTACCGTTTCTTTATCAGTTTTTACTTCTTCAGGCGTCATTTGTTTCTTATTTATTCCTTTTTGTCTTTTAAAAATTTCTCTGGTATTATACCACACAACAAGAATTGTACACAAGGCATCTATTGACAGCCCATAGTGAAAATTGATACAATTTTCAGGCTGCGTACTTTAATCGCCTGGTAAAGGTCAAGGCCAGGGATATAAATAATTCCACTAAATAAGAGGCGTGGCACCAGGGTTATTAGTGCCAATTATAAAAGGGAGGGAATATGGCAAAGATACCGGATAAAATTGAAACCTGGCAGATGACGGAGCCGGGAACACTAGCCAGAGTGAGTCTGGATGTGCCTGAAATACAGGCCGGGGAAGCTCTGATTGAGATTGCCGGTTGCGGCATATGTCACACTGACCTGGGGTTTTTTTATGACGGAGTGCCGACGGTAAGCAAACCACCGCTTACCCTGGGGCATGAAATCAGCGGCACGGTGGTAGCCGGAGATGAAAAATGGGTGGGCAAGGAAGTCATTGTACCGGCGGTGATGCCGGATAATAATTGCCCCATCTGTGCTGCCGGCAGGGGTAATCGGTGCCTGGGACAAAAGATGCCTGGCAACAGTATGGGCCTGTATGGCGGCTTTTCAAGCCATATTGTCGTCCCCTCGGCAGATTTGTGTGAAATCAAGGACAGAAAGGGAATAGAGCTTTCTCATTTTGCCGTGATTGCCGATGCCGCCACCTCACCCTATCAGGCAGCAATGAGGGCTGAGGTCAAGCCCGGAGATTTAACCATTGTTATCGGGGCTACCGGCGGTCTCGGGGTATATGCCACTCAAATCTTATCCGCTATGGGAGCCAAAGAGGTAATCGCCATTGCCCGTAACCCGGAAAAACTGAAGAGAGCCCTGGACTTCGGAGCCACTCATACAATTCAGAGCACATCGGATAAAGACCCCCGGGCGATGAGAGATGAATTCCGGGTCTACTGCAACGAAAAAGGGCTGCCCAATAACTATGGCTGGAAGATATTCGAATGGACCGGGGCACTGGCCGGTCAAAAAATCGGCCTTGAACTGCTGTCCTATGTCGGCAAATTAGTGATTGCCGGTTATGGCATGCAGAAGAATGAGTATTCTCTGTCCCGGCTGATGGCATTTGACGCTGATATACTGGGTACCTGGGGTTGTCTGCCTGAATACTATCCTGAGGTTCTCAACATGGTTCTGGATGGTAAGGTACAGATAGAGCCTTTTATTGAGACCAGACCAATGAGTACCATAAAAGAATCCTTTGAAGAAGTTCACAAAGGGGCGCTGACCAGGAGAATAGTTTTAACCCCTGATTTTTAACCCGAATAACAAAAACAAATAGGAGGTATTAAGAATGTCATTAGATTGGATACCCAGAGAAGGCGGTCTTAAGGACCATCAAATATGGGGTATGGAGCACTATGGCACGGATCCGCCCTGCACTATATATGAAGAGAGGCCGATAATCGACCCCACCGGCAACCCGGTAGAAGGGTTATACAGCGCCTGGATTATTCTCAATAATCCTGACCAGCTGAACTCCTACACTACCGATATGGTAAAAGGGGTAATTGCCGGCTTTCACCGGGCCCAGATGAACCGGAATGTTGTTGCCGTTGTCTTTACGGCTGTCGGCACCAGGTCTTTCTGCACCGGGGGTAATACCAAGGAATATGCCGAGTATTATGCCGAAAAACCAGCCGAATATGCTGAATACATAACCTTGTTTAACGGCATGGTAGACGCTATTCTTCAGTGCCAGAAACCGGTCATCAACCGGGTTAATGGTATGAGAGTGGCCGGCGGACAGGAAATCGGCCAGGCCTGCGATATTACCGTCGCTTCTGACCTGGCTCAGTTTGGTCAGTCTGGACCACGGCACGGCTCGGCGCCTGTCGGCGGCTCAACGGACTTCCTGCCCTGGTACCTGGGAATAGAGGATGCAATGTGGAGCTGCATTTCCTGCGAGATGTGGAGCGCCTACAAAATGTTCAGGAAGAATTATATCAGCAAAGTAGTGCCTGTACTCAAGGATGGAGATAAATTTATCAGGAACCCGCAGGTAAGTACTGATAAGTGGCTTGATAACGGTGAAATTGTTTATGGTGAGCTTGTAACCGGCGAGGCAATGGTCGAAGCCAGGAATATGATAAGGACTTTACCTCAGGTTTTGACCCTGCTGGATGATGAGGTCAATAAAATACTCTGGACTTTCACCAATCTTTTCCCCGGCTGCCTGATGAAATCGGTTAACGGAATAAGGCAGAAGAAAAAATTCTTCTGGGATATGGCCAAGAATGACCATCAGTACTGGTTGGCGGCCAACATGCAGGGTGAAGCCTACCTTGGTTC
>JAZFUA010000048.1:0-2799 GCA_036446975.1 Dehalococcoidales bacterium | reverse complement strand
CTAATTGAGGTCTTGTCAACAGGTTTGTCAACACCTTTAAGGTAGTTTTGTCTGTAAACGCAGACCGAACCTTTTTGATTTAGACCCCCATCCTGCCTTCGTGCTATAATTTTTCTGGTATGAATTTACTTGAGCTCAAAGGAAATTGATAGAGATTCTTCGCTCCGCTCAGAATGACAGAGAGATGTTACTTTTAGGGTAAAGCCTTTACCAGGGAGAAGGGTGAGGAGAATGGGGTTACCAAAAAATTGACAGAAAATCTTGAGTTAATTACCCACAGTCCGGAGCAGACGCAAGAACTTGGTGAGCGTATCGGGGAACTCGCCCTGCCGGGTGATGTTTTGCTGCTTGTGGGGCAGCTGGGGGCGGGCAAGACCTGCCTGATCCAGGGCATTGCCCGGGGGCTGGGTATCCGGGAATATGTTTTAAGCCCCACCTTTGTTATTATGAGGGAGCTTTACGGTCGGCTCCCTTTGTACCACATTGACCTTTACCGGCTGGACAATATCGAGGAAAGTATGGACCTGGGGCTGGATGACTACCTGTATGGCAAGGGTGTTTGCGTGGTGGAGTGGGCGGAGAAAGCTTTGAGTATATTACCCGGAAATCGTTTGCTGGTGAAAATGGGCTACCTGCCTGATACTGATACCGGGCGTAGCCTCCGGGTGGAAGCCAGCGGCCAGCGTTACCCTGAAATGCTTGCCCGGCTAAGAGAATTTTTACCGAACCGGCCGGGAGTTTGAAATTGCAACTGGCGATAGATACATCCACCGATACTGCCAGCCTGGCCCTGGTACAGGAGAACAAGCTGCTGGCTGAATCAACCTGGCGGAGTGAGCGGAACCATACCGTCCAGTTGCTGCCCCGTCTGAGGCACCTGCTGGACCAGGCTAACCTGAGCTTTCAATCGGTCGATTGTATTATCGTGGCCCGGGGGCCGGGGAGCTACAACGGTTTGCGGGTGGGCATCAGCACCGCCAAAGCGCTGGCTTTCAGCCTGGATATTCCGCTAATCGGCATCAGCACCCTGGAAGCAGAGGCTTATCAGTACGCCGGGACGGGACTGCCGGTCTGCCCGGTATTTAATGCCGGTAGAGAGGAGATTGCCACGGCAACCTACCAGCAGAAGGGTAAGCAGTGGCGCCGGATTGCCGAAGAACGCTTAACCACTATTGATGACCTCTGTTCTGAAGTAACGGCTAAAACCCTGTTCTGCGGCGAGTTTGCGCCCACAATTGCCGACCGGTTAAAGAAACAACTCAAAAATAAGGCAGTTATACCAGATATGGCTGCCGGGTTGAGACGGGCCGGTTTTCTGGCTGAGCTGGGACTAGATAAATTTATGGCTGGCGACTATGATGATATAGCTTCGCTACAGCCGTCATACTTCCGGGGACCGTCTATTACCAAACCGAAACGCGGCTAAAGAGGAGGCATTTGTCAAAGTAGATTGAAGAGACTGTTTACTAACCCCTCACCTTTTATCCCTTTTCCATTGGCAAGGGGAGAGGGAAGAGAATTTTTTAAAGGGGCTTCGCCCCTTTAAATCCCCTTACTGAACAATCTCATTGAGGGGGCGAAGCCCATCTTGAACAAAATCTTCCCGATTCCCTTCTCAAAGTATCATCCTGATACAGGGGATGGGGTTTCAACAAATAAAAGAGTAAATTTAAAAGGAGCTCAGATATGGAAAGGTCTTTAGTTCTTATTAAACCGGATGCCATGGAAAGGGGGTTGGGTGGGGTAATTATCGGCCGTCTGCAGGAAAAAGGACTCAAATTGCTGGCTCTCAGGATGCTGCATATAGATAAAGAGCTGGCCGGGCGCCATTACGCCATTCATGCTGAAAAACCCTTCTATGGGGAATTGATAAACTATATTACCTCCAGCCCGGTAATCGCGGCTGTCTTTGAGGCTGAGGGAGCTATAGGTATAATAAGGGGAGTAATGGGAACGACCGACCCGTCCAAGGCGGAAGCAGGCACTATCAGGAAGGATTTTGGTCTGGACATTCAGCGGAATGCCACTCATGCTTCGGATTCACCGGAAACGGCCGAAAATGAAATCAGGCTGTTCTTCAGGGGAGACGAAATCTTTAACTATTGAATTCTGACTACCGGAATAGCCTCATCCCAGAGTTCGTCCAGCTGGTAGAACTCTCGCTGGGGAGAGGCGAAAATATGGACGATAACATCGCCATAATCAATCAGGAGCCATCCCGAACTGGTTGTGCCTTCACGGTGATGGGGTAAAACGCCTTCCTTTTTCAGGACATGCTCTACTTCCTCGAAGATGGTCTTAATCTGACGGGTACTCTCACCGCTGCAAATGACAAAATAGTCGGCAAAGCTGGCTATACCCCGGGTATCCAGCAGGACAACATCACTGGCCTGCTTATCGCTGGCAGCTTCTACCGCTTTATGGGCTACTTCTAATGCCTCCAGAATTGATTCCTCCGTGTGACTACCATTACCTTCTCATATTATTATAGCAGATATTATGGAAGATGTTAGCGTTTTTGATTTGGTGGACTGTCGTTGTATTCTCCCCGTACCGTGGGCTTTAGCTTTCCCGGAAGCCAGATGGCTGTGGCGAAGAGAGCAAACGCAGCAGGCAACATAGCGATAATGAATATGGGTGTAATCTGTCCGGTAGAGTTATAAACCGAGATAGCAATCAAGGGGCCGAGAAACAAAGAGAGGTCAAGAATAGAATCGAATGCAGCCATCGAAGTGCCTATATATTTCCGGTCGAAAGTCTCAGCAGCATAGACAAAGCAGAGCAGATAGGTGACTGTCT
>JAZFUA010000047.1:0-3224 GCA_036446975.1 Dehalococcoidales bacterium | reverse complement strand
TATCTGGCTCAAATATAATCTAATAATCCGGGAAGCCGGACATTGGTTTAACCGACTTGAGAATATACTTGCCCGGCTTTAATATTTCACATCCGCTATATTGGGAACAATGCGAACAAAAATGGGGGGTCTCCACATCAGAGGCCCCCCAGTGTTACTGTAGTTATAACGTTGCTACGGTTTATCCGCAGACGGCTAGCCAACCTTTTTCATGCTAATACACTGTGGTACCGGACAAATTACCATGCAGTTGTGACAGCCCTTGCATTTATCCTCAATGGAGCTTGCCAATCCCTCTTCGTCGGTCTCAATAGCATCAAACCAGCAGACTTCGGTGCACTTCCCGCACCGGATACACAGGTCTTCGTCAATCACCGATTTTTCCTTATAGTCGGGTAGTGTGTGCAGGTCTGAATAACCGTGAGCGGCCCGGGCGGCGATGCCGATAATATCCTTGACGCCGTTATATCCCTTGCGGTCCAGGTAGTCATTCAGACCATTAATGATTTCCGGGATCACGGAGAAACCTTTGAGCATTATGACCGAACAGAACTCAACACAGGTAGCGCCCGCCATATGGAAACGGACCATATCCTCCCAGTTAACCGGACCACTGGAGCCCAGGATGGGTAAATCAGGCATATCCAGGTGGATTTTGGCACACCACCTCAGGGAAATGGGCAGCATCCAGGGGCCACCGGTGCCGCCGAATGTCCACCATACGGGTTGAGTGGACTCCAGATCAGGCATGAAGCCGAGGAAACGGTTGTGGCAGGTTACGCCACTGGCGCCGAACTGCCTGACTCCCCGGGAGGTTTCTACCAGGTCTGCCTGTTGCGGCGAGAGCTTGACAATCAGGGGTACCTTGAGAACTTTAGTAAGCGCCTCAGTACGCTCGAAGTACTCTTCGCCACGTTTGAGTAGCGCCCCTTTTTCCTGCATCTGTTCCACCTGGGGGCAGCCCAGGTCAATTTCTATCATCGGGACACCGGTCTGCTCCATTTTCAGGGCCAGCCGAACCGTTTCACTGTGGTCAGCGTGACCGGCGATGCTGCCGACTACAATGGCATCATGCTGTTTGGCATAATCTATTGTTTTCTTTACTTCTTCCATCCAGTCGTCTTCCGGCATCTGTATCATCCCGGTACGGGAGAAAGCCGTCCAGAATTCGGGAATGTCTTTTCCGTAGGCGGGACGCCGGTCATAACCAAACCAGCCGAACTTGGCGATGTTGGTCTGTTTTTTCATTTCCGAGAGGCTGCTATATGATTTGGTGATTACTGCCCCCGCCCCTTTGTCTATGGCTCGCTTCATCATAACCAGACTCTCCGTCGGTTCCGCGGAAGCAACCATAAACGGATTCTTGAATCTTACACCTGAAACTTCTACGCTTAAATCTGCCATATTAACTCCTTCCTATACTGGTAAAACTCTGTCTTCGTAGACAGTGAGGGCTTTCCTCAGCTGGTATATCCGGCTGGTGTCTACTTCACCCCGGACAATGGCTTCTATCGCTCTTGGGCCGCTGGCAAGCACATTGCCATCGGGGTCAACAATAGCGCTGTAGCCCTGGAGCACATTACCACGGTTGACACCGGCACTCAGACAGGTAACCATCCAGCACAGGTTTTCATTAGCCCGCGCTTTTATCAGGGCCTGATAGTTATCCACCTTGGTTATCGGCCAGCCCGCCGGATACAGGAAGACCTCCACACCGTGGTTAACCGCCATTTTGCGATAGAGCTCCGGGAAGCGGATATCGTAGCATATGGTGAGACCCAGGACACCCAGGTCAGTCTTGACGGCAACAATCTCCTTACCCGGCTTCAGGATGGCTTTTTCACCGCCTGCGCCCATGGTGGTACCGCTGATGGTGAAACCGACCAGGTGCATCTTCCGGTAGGTGGCGATACTATTGCCTTTGGGGTCGAGAAGAACCGAAGTATTGTACAGGTTGCCTTCCTTATCTTTTTCAACAATGCTGCCGGCCAGAATGTAAGCGTTCACCTGCTTGGCCTTGGCCGCAATCCGTGAAATAGTCTCTCCGTCAAGCGGTTCACCAAGCGCATCATACTCGTCAAAAGAGAACCAGCCGACGTTCCATATTTCACCCAGGAGAATCAAATCAGCATCTGCGGACTTGTCAATCATCTCCTCGGCGTGGGTAATCCGGTCTGCTTTGGAATGGGCATCAGAGTGTGCCATCTGTAGGCTAGCGACCTTAAAAATCATTTCTTGTCTCCTTCAATTTATTTAACAGCATGCGGAATGAGGATGGGGAACTGTTATTAAACAGGGTATCATACAATGTATACAGCACAATCGCTCGACCGTCCGGTGTGCTTTATACTGCTACTTCAGAAGAGAAGTTGGAGTCATTATGCGAATTAATGTTAACCTTGCTTTTTACTATTTTAACGCTGGTTATCTGGCTTGTCAAATTGGTTACCGGGTATGGTATACTGCTCACACCATGAAGATAGTCTTGCATATTTGCTGTGGGGTTTGTGCCGCCGGCGTTGCCGAAAGGTTAACTTCAGAGGGACACCAGGTTAGGGGGTTATTCTATAATCCTAATATTCATCCCGTGGAGGAGTATGAACGGCGACGGGAGGTTGCGCAAGCGGTGGCTCAGGAATCAGGTTTTTCTTTAGCCGTGCTCTCTCATACACCGGAAGAATGGTTTAAAACGACCAGCTCTCTGGAAAAAGAGCCTGAGGGTGGCCGGAGGTGTGAGGTCTGTTTCCGGCTAAGATTAAAAAAAACCCGTGATTATATGCTGGCGCACGGGTGGGATGCTTTCACTACCACCTTAACGGTAGGCCCGCAAAAATCGGCTGATGGGATTAACCGCGTGGGCAGGGAGGTCGGTGGGGATAGCTTCCTGGTGAGAGATTTTAAGAAAAAAGGCGGTTTTCAACGGACGATGGAACTGGCTAAAAAATGGTCCCTGTACCGACAGCATTACTGTGGCTGTATCTATAGTCTGAGGGAAACTGATATTAAGCGATTGGCAGACAAGCGGATTTGCGGAGCCGTGATATAGCGCTGTATTTAGTAAAGGGGGAGTGAGGCTAAATGGGGCTTGAGCGATACCGGCAGAAGCGGGATTTTCGGGAAACCCCTGAGCCATCGGGGGAAGCGACTGGTAGCGCCAGAAGCCGTTTTGTGGTTCAGAAGCATCAGGCAAGCCATCTGCACTATGACTTTCGCCTGGAGATGGA
>JAZFUA010000046.1:0-3857 GCA_036446975.1 Dehalococcoidales bacterium | reverse complement strand
CTTGGCCCGCTCAGCGGTAGTGACGATGAAGGCACGACCCCCGTCACTAACCAGGCAGCAATCAGCCCGGCGGAAAGGTTCGGCAACCCAAGGTTCAGCCAGGTATTCTTCCTTGGTCATTCCCTTCTCGTAAAAAGTTGCTCGGGGATTAAGGTTGGCCCACTTACGCTGGGATGTTGCTATATCGCTCCATGTTTCCGGTCCTGTTCCTAACTCGTGCATCCCTCTCCGGGCGGCCAGGGCATATTCCATGGCAGCTCCGAAGACACCATAGGCCGGGCCTGTCCCAGCCCGGGGCGGGCCGGGAGCACGGGCAGCGCCAGCACCACCAACCGGCCCTCCTCCGCCTGACCGTCCGTTAGTTGCGTAAAGGATAAGCACATAGTTGACCTGACCTGAAGCAACTGCCAGAGCCGCGTGGTTTGTAAGAGCGGCAGCGCTGGCCCCCATAACATCTTCATTGGCCAGTAGCTTGAGGTTGTCAAATCCCAGGTTTGATGCTACGGTATAAGACTGTTGCCCTATAGTTGGTTGAATAAGAAGGCCATCAATATCGTCCTTCTTCAACCCGGCATCCTCGATGGCGTTTTTGGTTGCCTCCATGGCGAAACTCATGGCGCTTCTGTTTGGCACTGTTCCCTGTTCTGCGGTGTACCCGACTCCCACAATGGCCGCTTTGTCTTTCATATCAGCTAATTCCATACAAATGACCTCCTCTTTATTTTTCCGGGTAATACCAGTAACGGCTGAATCTACTTATTAACCGTCTTCTCTTACTTATTAACATAATTAACATATTGCCAGTTCAGGTTCTTCATTTCGTTCCCTGTCGGCAGTCGGGTTTAGCCTCCAGAACGAGAAGTTGCCTTAAAAGATTACTTGATTCTCTGTAAGCCGTTCGATTTCTTCCGGGCTTAAGCCCAGAAGCTGTTTGTAGACATAGTCATTGTGTTCACCCAGTATCGGAGCGCCGTCACTGCCTGTTTTCTGGCCGGAAGATAAGTGTAAGGGTGGGCCATCAAAAGTAATTGTACCATGCGGCCCTGTGTCCAGTTCCAGCATGTGGCCTCGGGCCCTTAATTGGAGGTCAAAATAAAGGTCCTCACTATTCTGAACCGCGCCGGCGGCGATACCGGCCGCTTGCAGTATCTTCATTACCTGATTGGGAGTACGGAGTTGTGTCCAGGTTTCAATATTCTTATCAAGCATCCCGACATTTTTCAGCCGGGTTTCCATGCTATGGAATTCAGGTTCCTTAGCCCAATCCGGAGAGCCGAGAACACTACAAAACCGTTGCCATTCATCTTGGTTAAAAACAGCAATAACACACCAGCGGTCATCACCTTTGCACCTGTAACAATTGTAGGGGGCGAATTGGGAATGGCGGTTCCCCTTTGGTGATGTTACCCGATTATTAACAAAGTAGTCAAGAAACGACACACCAAGTAATGAAGCTGTTGCCTCAGTCTGGGATATCTCAATATATTGCCCTTCACCCGTCTTTCCCCGGTGATACAGGGCTGCCAGAATAGTCGATGCTGTCTTCATACCGGCAATATAATCCCCGTAGGTATTGCTGGCGGCTCTTTCTTCCACGGGTGTTTCCGGATGTCCCCAGTTATAGGCAAAACCAGTAAAGCTAAGCAGGTTCATCCCCCAGGTAGTCCATTGTTCATAGAGGCCTTTTCCGAGTGACGGCATAGTGACGACTATAATATCTTCTTTTATTTTCTCGAGAGCCTGGTAATCTAACCCCCATTTTTGTAAGACTCCAAAGCTGAGATTGTCAACAACAACATCACTTACCTGAATCAGTTTATTAAACAAGTCTCTGCCCTCAGGTTTGGTGAGGTTCAGAGCAACGCTTAGCTTATCAAGATTATAGCGGGTGAAGTTAGGGCTGACCAGCAGGCTCATATCGACCTTGGAGAAGTCAATCCCGTCAGGTCCTTGAGGGATGCTCCCACTTCCCCCTGGTCCTCCGGGACCTCCACGAAAGCCGAGATGGCGGCGCGATTCAACCCGGATAACCTCAGCCCCAATACTAGCCAGCATCATGGTGGCAAACGGACCGGAAACTGCATCGGTGAGGTCAAGAATTCTTATTCCCTGGGCGGCCAGTTTCATTATGTTCTTTAATCTCCTGTTGTCAGTACTGACTGCTTAGATGATTCCCCCAGCTTTGAGTTTTGACAATTCGTCGGAACTGTAACCAAGCTCGTCACAATAGACATCCCGGTTGTGTTGCCCTAGCAGCGGTGCCGGACGATTAATACTGCAGGGGGTCTTGCTTAACCTGTAGGGAGGGCGGAGGTAGGTGTGTTGTCCAATAACAGGGTGCTCTATCTGAATAAAGAAATCCCTCTCTTTAATATGAGGGTCAGCGGCAAAATCTGCTGTCGTATTAACGGGGGTGCAAGGTACATCTTTTGCCTGACACATCTCCGTAATCTCCATTTTATTATGGGCCATCGTGAACTCGGTAACAAGGGCGTCAATGATGTCAACGTTCCTGTTACGAAAGCCGGCATCATACCATTCCTCGCCTATTATCAGGCTGATGTCGGGACTTGCCATTTTCACTACCTCAAGGAAGCCTACCCAGTGATTGGGCCGGATTGTTAAAATATGTACGTACCCATCCTTACAGGGGAAAATTCGCCCCGGCACTGCTCCGAACTGACTCCCGTTCCGCCGGGCAATTTGCGAGGTGTTACTGTAGGGCATGATTCCACCGGTGAGAGTAGCGGTAATTTCGTGAGCTGAGGCATCTACCAGCTGGCCCTCACCGGTGGTCGAGCGTAATAACAGGGCAGCCATAATACCAAAGACGGAGACTATCGAGGCGCTGTAGTGCGACTGTTCACAGGGGGCGACTACGGGTGCAGCGTCTCCAGGGCCGTTGACATTCATCAGGCCACCCATAGCAAAGCTCACAATGTCAGGGGCTTTGAAGGTATTATAGGGTCCGGTCTGCCCGAAACCTGTTACCGCAGCCATGATCAGGCTTGGGTTCAACTCTTGAAGTGAAGGATAATCAAGTCCCAGAGATTGCATTACTCCGACTTCAGAATCCTCGACCAGGATATCTGTCCGCTTTACGAGTTGCTTAAAAATATCCCTGCCCTCAGGTCCTTCCATATTCAGGGTGATGCCCCGTTTGTTGGTATTAAAATTTATAAAATACAAACTGTTTTCAGGACCGGGGATATCATCCTTATACGGACCAATCCTCCGGGCTTCACTGCCCACAGGTTTCTCTATCTTGATTACATCAGCACCGAGGTCGGCAAGCATTTTGCCAGCATAAAGACCCCTATTCTCGGTCAGGTCCAGAACTACAAGGCCGCTCAGCACAGAAGAAGACTCATCAGGCATCTCTCGGGGTTTCTCCCTTCTTAACTTGGCCTGGATACTATTCTTCTATCCAGGTAAAGTAGTCTTATTTCCCCTTCCACTCAGGCTTTCTCTTCTCGTTGAAAGCCCTGGTCCCTTCCCTGGCATCCTCGGTGGCATTGATATTACCCCCGAAACGAGCTTTCAGAGCATCTTCCAATAATGGTATGTCACGGGCTTTTATCACGGTCTCTTTGATGGCCCGCAGCGCCAGTGGAGCGCTCTCCATAAATCTTTCTGCCATCTTGATAGCAGCAGGCATCAGTTCAGATGGAGGGACCATCTGGTTGATAAGACCGATACGATAGGCTTCCTCGGCAGGAATGAGGTCACCCGAGAGTAATAATTCCAGAGCCGCTCCCATCGACACCAGGCGGGGTAAACGGGCCATGCCACCTCCACCGGGAACTATACCCCGCTTCGGCTCTGAAAGTCCCATTCGGGCAGTATCAACCGCAATC
>JAZFUA010000045.1:0-4563 GCA_036446975.1 Dehalococcoidales bacterium | reverse complement strand
TCCTCCTGACCTTATAGAGGAGAGTCTGAGAGAGGCTTCGCCTCTCTCAGACTAAATTCCCCATCCCCTTTTGAAGGGGAAGGGGATACAGGGGTCAGGGTTATATAAATCAAGAAGATTGTGATTAAATTGACCTGTTTTGCCCCCTATGCTACACTTTATTTAGAAAGTAAAGAATATGGGTATCAAGCCTTAAGGAGGAAATTGATGAATCGAGATAGTGTGGAAGAGGTACTGGACAAGATACGACCCGCCCTGGAGCGTGACGGCGGTAATGTAGAACTGGTTAATGTCAATGAAGACGGCATTGTTGAAGTAAAACTGGTCGGCGCCTGCGCCGGCTGCGCTATGTCCCAAATGACGCTGAAAATGGGGATTGAGCAAATCCTGAAGCAGGAACTCCCCGATGTCAAAGAAGTAGTGGCCGTCAGCTAGCCCAATACCAAAAAAGGGCACGCCGGGTCTGTCTCTAACGGGTTCCCCATAAGCCGGGTGGTCCGGGCCAGGCATCCCCGGCAAGATTCAAACTGGGTACACTCGGCACAAGCCCCTTTTCTCTCACTCTGACCAGCCCACCTGGTAAGGATATCGCTTTGCTTCATTCTGAGCCAAATATCTTCCAGGGGTTCCTGGGTTGCGTTTCCAAAATTAAGCTCTTCAGGAGAGAACATACAGGGTCTGACGCTGCCCGAGGCCTGAATGTAGAGTGAATATGAAGCGGCACACCCCTGCACTTCCGGTATGGTAATACCGCTATCTGAACTGCCGAGAGAAAGGCCGTGCTTTTCAGCCAGGTTCCAGATGAAAGGCTCGTCATAGAAAATTTCCAGTTTACTCCCGGAACCGTATATTTCCTTAACGGCTGCTTCCTGTTCCTGTGGGCTAAGCATATACTTATCATAATAAGCTCTGGAAACCTGGTCCGTACCGAAGGGTTTTAAGGGCAGGAAAATAATACTCTTGCCTCCCAGGCTTTCGGTTAGCCTCATAAGCTCCCCTATCTGGTCGAGATTGAGCTTGGAGAGGACGACGGTTATTCCCTGGAATATCCCCAGTTCAGCGCACTGCCCGGCCCATTCTTTAGCCGTTTCAAACCTGGCTCCCGTCTTGGTGAACTCATAGACCTCCGGGTCAGCCCCGTCGATGCTGAAAAGAACCCTGGGAGAGAAAGAGGCCAGTTCCTGGAGTTTCTCCCGGGTGAAAGCATTACCGTTGGTTATCAGGTAAACATCAATCCCGGCTTGCCTGAACATCCCCCCTATTTCGGGCAGGTCGGGACGCATCAGGGGTTCGCCGCCTTCCATTATCACCCACTTTGGCGCCAGCCTGATAATATCATTGGCTATCTTTACCGCTTCATTATGGGTCAGCTCTCCCTGTTCCATACCGACACAATGGCGGCACTCCAGGTTACACCTGCTGGTAATCACCCAGTCTACATATATCGGGCCGGTCATATTCTCTCCTTCCAGTACACAAAATCAATAACTGAGCCTTCAGCTTTGTCTATCATCATATGTTTCACCAGTGGCTGGTAATAACCCCCATATGAACCGTTACCCACTATGGCATAGCCCTGAGCGGCTGCCTTGCTTTTATTCGAGAGCACCGGTAAACGGCTTACTTCATAGCCCAGTTCTTCCAGCCTGTCCTTCACCGGATTGTAGATGTTTTCGTAGCCGGTCAATCTTCCCGAGAGATAAACCTCCCGACCCGAAAATAAAGCCCGCTGACTGCAAACGGCAAAGAGGACACCTTCGACGAAGGCATTAAAGGCTTCGGGATATAATTCTGCTGTGAAGTTTTCCCTGTCCAGATTCTCCACGCCAGTCAGGTCAGCGGCGCCCCCCCCGAAGAGCAGGCTTTTCTCAAAACCCCGCAGCAAGTAGGCAATCTCCCCGTCCATTGCCCCGGCGTTCATAAATCCGGGGCCGGGAAAGAGAGTGCCCCCGATGCCGTTAATTACCCGCCCTCCCTCTATGGTCAGGACAGAGTTATAGCCGCCACCAAGCTCAACAACAATATGATTAACCTCAGAATAAGTCACTCCCTTCTGCAAGGAGACCGTCTCGACGGAGAGGGCGGCGATGCACATCTTGTCCGCTGTGCCCATATCTATTTTATTGATTTTCCGCCAGCTGGGGACGGTAGGCAGCTGAATCACCCCCGGCAGGAAAAATATCTCAAGTCCCGCCTGACTGACGATACCCAGGAATTTCTTCATCCCCTCAAGCACCGGGACTTCCTCTCCCTCCCTGACCAGGGTTAGCTCAAACATTTCTCTCTGGGTAAGCTCGGGCAGCTTCCGATTATTAATTCCCATACCCGAAGGGGCAATCATAACATCCAGATTAAGACCGAGACACTTCTGGGCAAACTCTTCGGGTCTCTCGGCCACCGCAGTTGAAGGGATACTGTCTTCGAATATAATATCCTTATCTTCAAGCAGGCACAGGTCAAAAGAGACCGTCCCCGGGTCAATACCCAAAATTCTCATTTTCTATCTCCTGAATTGGGGCTGTTCAATAAACGACGGTTAAAAAGCCCCTGATTAAAGTATAGCGTCTTGGCATAAGTTCATCAACTCCACCTGAGTCCGGGTAAATGAGGGGCTAAATCAACCCGGTATCCATACCAGATTCCAGTGTTGTTTGCCAACTTCACCTCTGTTATGCTTGACCAGGACAAGGTGACAAGTGGCAAAAAACGCTGGCACAGGTGTTGAAGCTGAGGGATTCCGCGCGGTTGACTACCTAAAGATTACCGTCTTCGGCTTTGGTGTAAGCGCTCTCTGGGCTAGCCTGCACGGTATCATCATACCCTTAAGGCTGCTCGACTTCGTTCCCGAGGCCCTTAAAAATACCTACCTCGACCTCCTCATCCTAAGCGGTATGGTCCTGGCAATGATTGTTCAACCGATAGCCGGGGCGATTAGCGACCGTTCCGGTTTAAGCTGGGGACGGCGACGACCCTATATCCTGACTGGCACTATACTGGTTTTACTCTTTCTCCCCGGATTGGGCATCTCCGGAAGTTACGCCGCCATTTTTGTCACTTACTGCCTGCTGCAGGTCGGCGCTAACATAGCCCAGGGTCCATACCAGGGCTTCATCCCCGACCTGGTACCCGAGGGGAAGAGAGGATTAGCCTCCGGAGTGAGGGCTTTGCTCAACATTGTGGGTGGGATCGCCCTGCTACGCCTGATTGCTCCTTTTATGGACCGTTATTTCGCCGGAGAGGGAAGCGTCTGGTTGTGGATGAGCCTGGGCGCTCCCGCCATTATAGTACTGGGAGCAATGCTGGCTACGGTATTAATGGTTAAAGAACCGTTCAGAGCCGGCAGCCCCCGGCTCTCTTTACTATCAGCCCTGCGCAAAAGCTTCCAGATTGATATCAGGGCACGCCCTGATTTTGTTCTTTTTCTGGTCGCTTGTCTGCTTATTTTTACCGCCTGGGGGACGTTGCTAGGTCATGCCCTGTACTACCTGATGGATGTGGCCGGCTTAGCCAGGCCGGCAGAAGCCACTGGTGACATTCTAATCGTAGTCGGTATCGGCATGCTGGCCGTAGTCTATCCGACAGGACGACTTTGCGATAGAGTGGGACGTAAGCCAATTGCGGTATCTTCGGCACTTGCCGGCGCGGCAGGAATTGCAGCACTATTCTTTTCCCAGGATTATCTACAGATAATGCTGAGCGCGGGGCTTCTGGGAATCTCTGGTGGAGCCTGGATGAGTTCTCAGTGGGCTCTGGCCACCGACATGGTAGGTAAAGGTGAGGAAGCAAGATACCTCGGCCTGGTCAACATGTCCAGCGCCGGGGCCGGGGCCATATCACGCCTCATCGGACCGGCTATTGATTTCTTTAATTCTCTAAGCACTAACCTCGGCTACCAGATAATGCTTCTGGTCTGCTTCCTTTTTCTGATTGCCGGCTCGATACTGCTCCTGAAAATAAAGAGCGAGGCCTAACCAAAGAAACTCAGCATAGCTTCCCAACCCCAGGCGCCGGTCATGGCCACGGCGGTATACAGCAGCGCCTTGGCAAACAGGCAAGCCAGTAAGAACTTCCAAACCGGAAAACGCAGGGCTCCAGCCGCCAGAGCAGCCAAATCAAAAGGGATAAGAGGGACCAGGGCAAAAATAAAAACAGTCATTGTGCCCCATCTTCTCATCCAGCCCTCTGCCCTGATGTACATTTTGTTTGTTGGAGCAATACCCCGTCCGCTAGCGCCAGCCAAATAACCGGTTATCTCACCCAGCGCGCCCCCACTGGCGGCAGCCAGGGCCACCATAACAGGATTAAAAGTAGCCCCGAGCATGAAAACTACCACGAAAACAGGCATAGGCAAAAAAACGGTGGCATTGAAGGCAAGGCTGATAAGAAAGATGCCCAGATAACCGTAGTTTCCCAATTTTTCTAATTCGGCACGGAAGAGAAAGAGGAGCCCGGAAAGGACAATAACCAGGAGTATGGTAGTTACAGGGAGAACTGCTCTTTTCAGCTTTCCCTGTTCCTCTCCTGCCTGCCGACCGTTATTATCTGTATTTTTCAAGGATATTG
>JAZFUA010000044.1:0-3079 GCA_036446975.1 Dehalococcoidales bacterium | reverse complement strand
TTGGTATATCCCCGAATACAAATATCGAAACCGTTGTCACCAAGATCGCTAACCCGCATTGCAGAGGGAGTCGTTGTTAAGTTCGTTCCAAAATCGGGATCATCTTTCAGTTCCTGGCACACCTGGTCAATAACCTGATAGACATGGCTGATATCCTCTTTATAAGCCACCCTAACATATAGATTGATCCGTGCCCAGTCCCGGGTCTGATTGCTGGCAAATTGTATCTGACTATTGGGTATTACATGCATTGTGCCGTTTATTTCCCGTAAAACGGTACGCCTCGGACTTACCTTCTCAACTTCCCCTTCCATTCCCGAAATGGTAACCCAGTCACCAATCCGGTACCAGTCCTCCATTAAGATGAAGAAGCCGTGAAGATAGTCGCGAATGATGTTTTGAGCGGCAAAACCAAGTGCCAGACTGGCAACGCCAAGTGTCGCCAGCAAAGGGGAAATATCCACTCCGATAACACCCAGGACCATCACAATGGCAATCAGCCAGATGATGACAGCGGCAACTTTTCTAACCACATAAGCCATTGTTTTGGAGCGGGCGGTTAGCTGGTCCGGTGATTCTACCCGGACCTTCGGGATACCCGCGATTATTAACTTCGGAATCATCTTTTTCTGAGTAATATTGAGAGCCACAGCCATGGCAAGAATGATTGCCACCTTTACCCCGATTCCCAACACTGCAGTCAGATTAATAATAAAATCAGATGTAAACATGAGATACCTCCTTCGAATAATTTACCTGAGCTGAATGATTGACTGTATCCATTTTCCCCCTGATTGATACCCCTGTGATTCTCCGGGTGGGAATTTAAGTTTAGTTCCTCTCTAATAATATGTCAACAAACAAGGAGGGGAGCGTTTCCGCTCCCCCAATAGTATCAGATACTTTAATTCATACCCTTTTTGGTAGCTGGATTTAATCCCACTGGACAAACATGGGCATGATAACATGGATATAGTTGTCCGTGCCTTCGGGGCGGAGAACGCCGGGGCTGGAGGGATTGGTTAGCTCCAGAGTTACCTTTGACTCACGGAGAGCGCCCAGCACATCAACCAGGTACTTGCCGTTAAAGGCAATCTTGGCCTCGTCTCCCTCGACAATGGCATCAATCTCACCAATATCGTCGCCTATCTCTTCAGAGCGGGCTGAAATCGTCAGCTTGCCAGGTGTCAGTTCGCTACCGCCGGTAATCACCAGGCGGACGATGCCACTCCCGTCACGGGCAAAGATGGAAGCGGTCCTGGTTGCCCTCAGGAATTCGGCCACATCAACCGTCACCCGGGTATTGTGGCTCTCGGGAATAAGCTGGGCGTACTGGGGGAAGGTGCCCTGGACAAGCTGAGACACCAGCTCGGTATTCTTCAGGCGGAACAGCGCCTGGCTCTTGTTGGGATTGACGGTTATCTCCACCATCTCTTCCCCGTCAGTCATCAGCCGGTTTAGCTCGGTCAGGATTCGGGCCGGAACAATAACCTCGGTCGGCTCGCTAACCGGAGTAGCCAGGGACATCTTATAGACCGCCAATCTAAAGCCATCAGCAGCGGCCAGGGTCAGCCTGTCATTATCAAACTGGACATCAACACCGGTAAGCACCGGGCGGGATTCTTCCGAGGCAGCCGCAAAGGCAACCTGGCTGATTGCCTGGCGGATAGTTTCAGCATCAATCTTGGTGGTTATCCCCTCATCCACCGTCGGGATAGGAGGGAAATCCGCAGCATCCACTCCGCTGATTCGCGCTTCAAAGCGGGCACACTTTAGTTCCAATGTCTTGGTCTGGGGTGAAAGGCTGATATCAATATTCTCGTTGGGTAAAGAGTTGGCAAACTCGGTAAGAAGGCGAGCCGGCACGGTAATTGCTCCCTCCTCCTCCACCTTGGCCCCAAGCCAGTAGCTGATAGCCATTTCCAGGTTGGTGGCAACCAGTTTAAGACGGGACTGGTCCGTAGTCAGAAGGACATTATTGGTTATCGGTAAGGTAGTTCTTGTAGCTACCGCCCTGCCTACTACGCTGAGCCCTCGACTTAGATTTTCCTGAAGACATGATAACTTCATGATTTTTCCTCCAATGTTAGTGGTGGCGAAGAGTAGTATACACCAGATAATTAATGATATACCAGATAATTAACGATATTCAAGATTATATACCCTGTTTTTGTAAATTTTCCAGTTTTTTATGAATCAACCGGGATACTTTTCCGGCTGCCTGCCCCCGGTGACCTACCTGATTTTTTACTTCGGGAGGCAACTCGGCCATTGTTTTTCCCAGCTCCGGAAGGTAAAAAATCGGGTCATAACCGAAACCATAGTCGCCCTTTGGCTCGAAGGTGATAAATCCCGAACATTCACCGGAGCAAAACTCTACCTCACCATCCGGGGCAGCCACAGCGATGACACACCTGAAGCGGGCAGAGCGTTTCTCCCAGGGCACATTTTCCAGCCGTGACAATAAATAGTCTATCCTGTCCCTGTCCGAAGCACCCTCTCCGGCATAACGGGCCGATAATACGCCCGGCTCACCACCCAGGGCATCAACCTCCAACCCGGAATCATCAGCCAGCGACAGTAGCTGGCTCTCCCCGGCCAGAAGTCTTGCCTTCAACCCGGCATTCTCTTCCAGACTGGCTCCTACCTCCTCAACCAGAGTGGTGATACCCTCTTCCGCCAGGGTGACCAGCCTGAGAGGAATGTTTTTAAGCAGACTTTGGTACTCTCTGATCTTACCTTGATTGCTGGTCGCCAGCAGAAGTTTATCGTCCATAATAATCAAGTGAGAAAATTATTTCAAAGAGGCTATCAGGTCATCCACAGGTATTGCCGCCAGGGTCGTCGTCTGGAGGGTACCCCTCGACCCCAGTTCCAGAGCTATTTTTGCTATCGTGGTATTGCCAACGGTTTCTATTATATTTATGAAATCGTACGGGCCGAGAATGGCGTACTGGGCGAGTATTTTACCCCCCATCTCCTCGACTTCCTTATTAACCTCTTTAATCCTCTGCGGATTAGCTTTTAGAGTCTTCCTGCCTTCGTCAGTTAAGGTGGTAAACATAATATAGATTGCCAT
>JAZFUA010000043.1:0-4608 GCA_036446975.1 Dehalococcoidales bacterium | reverse complement strand
TTCTTCTCTTAAAAGGTCGCTTAAACTTCGTTTCTTAGCGAATATTTCAAGGATAGCTACGGACTGTTTTGTTGTTATCAAAAATTTTTGATGTTACAATTATCTATCAGCGGGAGGGTCAGGTTTGAGGATTGTTTTTATGGGCACGCCCGAATTTGCCGTACCTTCTCTGGAGCACCTTGTTCTCAATCAGCATCAGGTGGCAGCTGTTTATACCCCGCCTGACAGCCGGGCGGGCAGGGGACGCACTCCGGTTTCTTCTCCGGTGAAAAGGTCGGCGATAAAACTGGGCTTGACAGTAATCCAACCGGTCAGTTTCAAAAGCCGGGAAGCGGTAGCAGAACTGGCAGCCCTGAAGCCGGATGTTATTGTGGTGGCTGGCTTCGGACAGATTCTGCCCCAGCCGGTGCTGGATATTCCTGCCGGGGGGTGTCTTAATATTCATCCTTCACTGCTGCCTAAATTCAGGGGGGCCTCTCCGGTGGCGGCAGCCATTCTGGCTGGGGACGGGTTTAGCGGGCTCAGCATTATGCTGATGGATGCGGGGCTGGATACCGGTCCGGTACTGCTTCAGGCGCAGGTGGCGGTTTCGTTAAAAGATACCGCCGGCTCGCTCACGGATAAGCTGTCACTGATATCAGCCCATTTGTTGCTGGATGTTTTGCCTCGCTGGGACAGTGGTGAGCTTCTCCCCCGTCATCAGGATGAGTCTCAGTCCAGCTACACAAAATTGCTCACCAGGCAGGAAGGTGAGATTGACTGGCATCTTCCGGCGGTAGATATCTGGCGGAAAGTAAGAGCCTTCCAACCCTGGCCGGGTTGTTTTACCGGGTGGCAGGGCAAGCAGCTTAAAATTATCGAGGCAGTCCCTCTTCCCGGGGAAAATAAAATTAAGCCGGGGCAGGTTGTAACGCTGAACCGGGAGGGACCCGTAATCGGGGTAGGCACCGGGGAAGGAATTCTGGCTGTTTTAAAAGTTCAGCTTGAGGGCAAGCGGGCTATGTCGGTAGCTGAATTTCTGCCGGGGCAGCCCCAATTGATTGGGGCTATGTTGCCTTCAGATAAAACGCTATGAAGAAGGAGGACGGGATGTCTGTACCTGAAAACCTGAATAAATTTGACACCCTGGTGGAAATTGTAGCCAGGCTGCGGGCGCCGGACGGCTGCCCCTGGGACAGGGAGCAGACCCACGCTTCTTTACGGGAGACTTTTCTCCAGGAATGCTACGAGGTGCTGGATGCCCTGGATGAAGGGGATACGGAGGAACTAAGCCACGAATTGGGCGACCTGCTCCTGCACATTGTCTTGCAGGCCCGGATTGCCGCCGAAGCCGGTGAATTTAAGCTTGATGATGTTATTAACGGCATTAGCGCCAAATTGATTCACCGTCACCCTCATGTCTTTGGCTCAAAAGAGGTTAAGGACGCTGAGGGAGTAATGACCGCCTGGCAGGTCCTCAAGCAGGAGGAGAAAGCCACATATGAATCTATACTGTCAGGTGTGCCCAAACAGCTGCCTGCCCTCAGTTATAGTGAAGAGGTTCAGTACCGGGTTGCCCATTTGGGCTTTGACTGGAAAGATATTGACGGGGTAATCGACAAGCTGGTTGAGGAGATTGGCGAGTTCAAGCGGGCCGACAGTCAGGAGCAAAAAGCGGAGGAGTTCGGTGACCTTCTTTTTACCCTGGTTAATATAGCCCGGCGGATGGGTATTGACTCTGAGTCAGCCCTGCGAGAGGCTAATAAAAAATTCTTCACCCGCTTCTCCCTGATGGAAGAGCTTTGCCGCCGGCGGGACCTGACCTTTGGCGAGATGTCATTTAAAGAGCAAAATGCCCTCTGGGAAGAAGCGAAGAAAATGGTGGGAGAGTGAAAGGAGGTATGTGATGTGTGAAAAAAAGGCTGATAGATTAAAGGTGCTTGTGGTGAATTCATTTAATCAGGGTGTCACAGGTTCGAGCCATCTACAGTTGAGCAGCACGGCAAGGATAATATAATAGCCGTATATACACCAACTCCCCCAGATACTCCAGCTTCTCCGTCAACTTCTCGCCACAGACTGGAGAAACCATTTCAGTTTGGGAAAAGCTGAGGAAGAATGAGACGGCAGCAATTCTATTGGCTGCTTTCTACCCTACCGGGGGGAGGTAAAAAGGGATAAATAAGAAGGAGGGAAAACTTGGTTATATCAACGGAAACAACCGAAACTCCCTGGGCTGAGCTAACACCGGATGAGAAGATGGAGCAGCGCTTGGCTGCTTGGCTCGCCGCGAAAGATGTGGAATTCACCTCACAGCAGGCTGAGGCTGACTACAAAGCACGTATCACTCGAATCATAGATTCAATTAAGTTGAAGAAGCCAGACAGGGTACCTATCATACCTCGTATATTTAGCCCTGGCTTCCCGGCGGTTTACTGCGGCTATACCCAGAAGGACTTAATGTACGACGTGGATAAAGCCATTGAAGCCGCTAACAGATGCACTCTGGATTTCCAGTTCGATACTAAGGTGAGTGCCAGTGCCCCACAGGGCAGGGTCATGGAACTCCTGGATGATAAACAGCGTAAATGGCCCGGCCATGGGGTACCCGATAACAGTGGGACCCAGTTCATTGAAGGCGAATACATGAAGGCTGACGAATATGATGACTTTATCCTGGATGAGTCAAATTTTCGCTGGCGTACCTATTTACCTAGAATATGGGGCGCTGCTGAACCTCTTGGGCAATTGTCATTAGATAATGCCCGTTCACTCGGGATACCGGAGGTACAAACTGCCCTCAAAAAATTGATGGAGGCCGGTAAAGAGGCAAGGCGCTGGGAAGGAAAGATCGCAGCCGTTAACCGGAAGCTCACCGAAGCTGGATATCCGGACATGTTAGGTTCCGCTGCCGGACTAGGAGGAGCACCATTTGACCGTATGGGGGACAACCTGCGGGGGCAGCGAGGTATCGCTCTGGATTTGTACCAGCGCCCGGAAAAGCTGCTTGAAGCCATCGATGTTTTGACGAAAAAGAGGCTGCTCCAGATTCGTAAGACCTCGGAAAAGGCGAAACTTGGGGGAAGTCCAATCGTTGGCTTTGCTTTGCACAAAGGTGCTGACGGCTTCATGTCAGACGAGCAATTCCGCACTTTCTACTGGCCGTCACTTCGGCAGATATGCCTGGCACTTATCGAGGAAGGGTTTGTGCCCCAACTGAGAGCCCAGGGTGGCTATAATTCACGTCTGGAGGCAGTCCGTGACCTGCCCAAGGGTAAGGTTATCTGGTGGTTCGACTCAACGGATATGGAACGGGCAAAGGAGGTGCTGGGTGATAGGGCCTGTATACAGGGTAATGTTCCTATGTCTTTGATTAGCACCGGCACCCCCGAGGAAACAGATGCCTATTGCCGCCACTTGATCGATACCGCAGGAAAAAATGGAGGTTTTATGCTTTCCACAGGCGCAGGCCTTGACAGCGATAGTAAAGTTGAAAACGTGCGAGCAATGGTTAAGACCGCCAAGGAGTACGGAATATATTAAAGCGGGGGACCCTCACAAGAGGACACTGCTAAAACTTATGCTGGTGTAAATTACTCTGGATGTAGATAAAATTACAGATACCACAGACAAAGAAGGTTTTTTCATCAATACATAAATCTTTCACCATCATTTAGCCTCTTGTTCAGGTCGGGCCGGTAGAATAAAGGGGTAATATTTCTAATATGCGATGGTAAACCGCTCTCCACTGTGTTTCGGGTTCTCCATTTCATCCAGCATAGCTACGGCGTAATCCTGTCTGGAGATTTTACTGTCGCCGTTTTTATCCTTGAGGACCTGGTCTTTACCTAGCTGGAATTGCCCGGTCCGTTCTCCGGGCTCAATTGTGGCGGCCGGGCTGAAGAATGTCCAGTTCAGGCCTGTCTCTTTCCGCAGGATATAGAGCACTTCCCGCAAGCCCAGTATCCCCTTTTTTACCGTTTCCGGAACTTCCATTGTATCAATTAGCTGAACACCGGGGGAGACCTCAAGGCTGCCGGCGCCTCCCACTACCAGTAATCTGGCTCCAGCCTTTTTTACGCCATTGATAATAGCCTGGTAGGCTTTGAGAGTTTCATCATAGATATTCGGATTGGTAAAACCAGGGTTGTAAGCGCTGATTACCGCCTCATGGCCCCGGATTAGCTGCTCCACATCATCCTTAAGAACATCTCCTCCCACTACTTTAAGCGCCGGGTTCTGGACCTCAATTTTCCCCGGGTTACGGACAATTGCCGTTACCTGGTGCCCTCTCGCCAGGGCTTCATCACGAATGACAGAACCAATATTACCGCTTGCTCCAATGATTGCTACTAGCATAAAAGATAATCCCCCTTTTGCAGGTCTCTGTAGATTTGAGTTTAGTCTTACTCTTGGGGTTTGTCAATATCAGAAGGAGGAACTCTTTCAGGACCTGATTATTTGAAATTCTGGAAATAAAGGCAAAAGTAAAGCGTCGTTTCAGGTATAGTTAGACTCCATTATTGTTTCTTTCTTCTCGGTTAATATATAATTTACCTGAGACGGCATTTTTGAAGAATTGGGGGCAGAATGATACCGGAATATGCGGTAAAAAGCGGTTAAAGTGAT
>JAZFUA010000042.1:0-3765 GCA_036446975.1 Dehalococcoidales bacterium | reverse complement strand
GTTAGATATTCTCTAAACTTATCGAAAGATACGGTGTATTCTTCAATCTCCTCAGGTACTTCTCTGTTTTGAACTGTTTTTACAAAATTTTGCTCAGCCTTACTAGCCGCTTTCTGGTCGTAAAGCTGGGTGATTATCTCCCTGGCCAGCCGCTTTTTCAGCTCCATCGGGTTGACGCTGTCATTCTCCAGCGCCTGCCTGAACTCGGCCAGCTCTTTATCAGGTACATCGGTGAGAAGTTCAAAGTAGTCCATAATCAGGCTGTCGGTGATAGACATTACTTTACCGTATTGCTCTTCGGGCGGCTCAGCCACACCGATGTAGTTACCCAGGCTCTTGCTCATTTTCTGGACGCCATCGGTGCCAATCAGGGTATTGACCAGGAAGATTTGCTGCCGGTTCTGTCCCACCATAAACTGAAGGTCCCTGCCCACCAGCAGATTAAACTTCTGAGCCGTATCGCCGAACTCGACATCCGCCTCTATCGCCACGGAGTCGTAGGCCTGCATCAACGGGTAAAGCAACTCGGTTATAGCGATGGGTTTTCCGGTGCTAAACCTGTTATTGAAGTCCTCGCGGGCCAGAAACTGGGCTACCGTAAACTTGCTGGTAAGCTGTAAAATATCTGCCAGGCCGAACTTGTCATACCATTCGCTTTGCCATCTTACTTCCGTTTTCTCCTTATCCACAATTGTGAAGAACTGCTCCATGTAGGTCTGTGCGTTCGCCATAACCTGCTCTTGGGTAAGCATCGGGCGGGTAACGGAAACTCCGCTGGGATCGCCAATTCGGGCCGTCCAGTCGCCAACGATAAGGACTACCTGGTGTCCCATTTCCTGGAACTGGCGCAGTTTCCTCAGAGGTACCATATGGCCCAGGTGAATATCCGGACTGCTGGGATCAAAGCCTTCTTTCAGCCGCAGTTTCCTGCCCGACTTGAGCATCTCCCTCAGCTCATCCTCGACTAATATCTCAGCCACGGCCCGTTTTAAGACAAATTCTAAATCCATACTACCTGCCGCCCCGGGAATCTAAAATAGCTTCACCCTGTTTTATATCCTGGGTCATCTGCTTTTTTAATTCCTCTACGGTGTCAAATTTCTTTTCGCCCCGAAGCCGCTCCACGAAGTCTATCTTTAGTTCCCGCCCATACAGGTCTCCCCGGTAGCCGAGCAGGTATGTCTCCACGGTACGCCCCCGGTCGTCAAAGGTCGGACTGGTACCGATATTGGTCATCGACCGGTAGGTTTCACCCCCGCTATAAGCCCAGGTAGCATAAACGCCATCAGTCGGGAGAGCCTGTCCCGGGTCTATCTCCAGATTAGCGGTGGGAAAACCCAGCTTCTGCCCCCGCCCCAGTCCGGTAGTTACCTTTCCCTGAAGACTGAAAGGCCGCCCAATCAGGCTATTTACCTTTTTTATATTACCATCAGCCAGGGCCTCCCGGATAGCCGTGCTGCTTGCCACCCCGCCGTTTACCCTTACCGGAGATATTTCCGTAACACTGAAACCCAGCTCCTCTCCCAATTTTCGGAGGGTATCAACATTACCTTCCCTGTTTCGGCCCAGAGCAAAATCAGGCCCGATAACCAGACCCCTCATTTTGAGATGTTTCTTCAGCAGACCGACAAATTGTCTGGCGCCGAGCCGGGCTATCTCACCGGAAAAAGTTAAGACCACCACAGCATCAACACCTTCATCTTTAAGAAGGCTGACCTTTTCAGACAGGCTGGTCAGGTATGGCAGCCCGGAGTAAGGTGACAGCACCTCGGCAGGATGCTGCCGAAAGGTTACCACTCCGCTAAGCAGGTTCTGCTCGCGGGCGCGCTTTTGAAGCTCTGAAATCAGGTGTTTGTGACCAAGGTGAACTCCGTCAAAAACACCTATGGTCAGCAGCATCTCCCGTTCGGGAGATAGCCCGGCTAACTCTTCTTCTATTGGCATAATTCCTTTACCTGAGCCGGATTATTAACGAAAGATAAAACACAGGCAATGAATAAGTTAAGCGGAGTTAATAAGACCGGCAGTTATCTCCTGGCTGGAGTCTTTTAATACTAGCACAAGCCTATTCAGGCGTCAACAACAGGTCTCACCGCGGAATCTCCTGCACTGGTATTACCCTGTTATTCGGGATTATGAAAGGTTCCTAAAACCCGAATCTCCTACCTTACCTGAATCCAAACAAAACCACCCTGTAGCAAGGTGGTTTTTCTCTATTTAATGATAATGATACCCGGATTATGGTCGAACTTTTTGGGGGGAGAACTTCCTCTACCTGTCCCACCAGGCGATGAAACTGGTGTCCCTGGAAGTTCCTGCCCGGTAAATTTTATGGGTTATCGTATTGATAGCGATGGAGGATCAATAATCGAGCCTGTCAATTCCATTTTTCAGGAACTTATGTGAGGAGAAGCGTTGGCCTGGTTAATTTGTGCTCAAGGATTTCTGCCCTAATGAGCACATGTAGCTGTCCACGGTGTTCAGTCCTTCCCATTACTCAGGGGCTTTGCCTTAAAAGTAGCATCTTCCTGTCATTCTGAGCGTAGCGAAGAATCTCTACTATTCTCCCCTGAGCACAGATTCTTCGTCACTTCGTTCCTCAGAATGACATTTGAGGCAACGCCATTACTCAGAGGAAGGGAGATACAGGGGGATAGGATCAAATGCTTTAACAGGCATCACCCACCACAAGGGATTCTTACCCGTTTCACTATCCGGTGGGCTACTTCCCGATCTGAACCTTTTCCTGATTGTCTATACGGTCTTTGATAATCTCGAATACTTTCGGACTAACCCAGCGTAAAGACTCGAACCCACCCTCCCCCTGCATAAACCGTTTTGACAACAGATAATTTTTTGAAGTACCGATTATACCTGGGGTCTGTTTACCACCGGCAGCGTTAGCAAGTATGTTCCAGGTGAGACCTTCAGGAACTTCTCCCTTGTAATTACGCTCGATAATACCAAATCCATTAAGCGATTCGATCCAAAATGTAAGATACTGAAAACAGCCACAGCTTGTATGGGGGAATTCCCTCAGTCCGTGAAGCTGGACCCGGTTTATATTGCCGGGTGAAAGTTTCTCAACCGCTTTGTTAACCGCCGGATATTCGCCATATTTAGTATTTGTAGAAACACCCACCTCGATAGTGCCCCTAATGTCCTGATCATCCAAATCGCGCCGTTTCCACGGATGCCAGGACGCACCAAAGAGGGCAGCAGCTTTTGCCAGTAATCGGTCCCGGCCGCACATCGGGGGACGGTCCGGTGTGATAATACAAACATGGTCTCTACTGAAAGGTTGACACTCCAGACAGTAATGGAAATATTGTACATTATCGTCAGACTCATTCTCTATCAGGCTGGTTCGCTCGGATTTAAAAGCTTCCGCCATTTCCTTTTCCTGTCTTGTGTCTTCCCCGGTGACTATCTTCACACAGATTTTCTCGATATGGGGAAACTCGAATTGGATCCATTTCTGAAGTGCCTCAGCTATCATAGACGCTTCTGGTTTCACTCCTTTGGCGCAATGAATCATCAATGCATCATCTTCAGTGATTTCAGCCCTGTAGCCCGCTATAGAATTAATACCGTTCAGTGCTTCCTTTTCAATATGGTCGGAGGTGGATATATCAAGTCGTTTATCTCCGATTTCAATTTTGATTCCTATATCACCGCCATCCGAAAGATCGTTATTCTCGGGCAACTCTATCCCGCCTTCTACATTTCCAGGCATGAGAACGAAAAACGAATCTGCTCCACCAA
>JAZFUA010000041.1:0-2554 GCA_036446975.1 Dehalococcoidales bacterium | reverse complement strand
CATAATATATTTTAGGATAAAAATTATGAAAACAGCATCAAGGTGTTTTATTCCCTATGAAAACAAAGGTGCTAAGAGAAAAGGTGAATTAACTTGTTTAAAACCTTGAGGGAAGACATTCAAACCATATTTGCAAAAGATCCGGCAGCCAGGAGCCTGCCGGAGATAATCTTTTGTTATCCGGGGTTACATGCCCTCTGGTATCACCGGGTGGCCAAGTTTTTCTGGCGACACAAATTAAAATTTCTGGGTCGATTAGTTTCTCACATAGGTCGCTTCTTCACCGGAATTGAAATTCACCCTGGAGCTAAAATCGGCCGCCGCTTCTTCATTGACCACGGCGCCGGAGTGCTTATCGGGGAGACAGCAGAGGTGGGGAATGATGTTTTGATGTACCAGGGAGTGGTACTTGGGGGCACCTCTTTACGGAAGGGGAAGCGTCATCCTACCGTGGGCAATAATGTGGTGATTGGCACCGGCGCTATTGCCCTGGGCGCCATTGACATCGGAGATGAAGCCCGCATCGGGGCTGGCTCAGTGGTAGTAAAATCGGTACCACCGGGGGCGACCGTGGTGGGAATACCCGGCAGGGTGGTTGAAGACGGTCACGAGCCGATTGTTGATCTTGAGCACGGTAAACTACCTGACCCGGTAGCGGAGGCAATCAGGCTGGTGCTGAAAGAGCAGGACAAGCTGGCCGACCGCCTGAAGAAAATAGAGGAAATTGATGGCATCACTACGCCTATTGACGACCTGATAGACGAAAAACTGGAAATAGCAAAAGAATTTAGCCAGGGAGGTGGAATATGAAATTCGAAACAATAGCCATTCATGCCGGGGAAAGACCCGATAAAACTTATGGCGCTATCTCAATGCCTATTTACCTGACATCCACCTTCGCTTTTGAAGGTATAGGTAAAACAAGGGGTTATGATTATTCACGCACAGGAAATCCGACCAGGAAGGCTTTGGAGGATACCATCGCTCAGCTTGAGGGTGGTAAAGCCGGGTTTGCGTTTTCTACCGGTATGGCTGCTGAGGCGACTCTCATCCACCTGCTGAAGGCGGGTGATCATGTAATCTCAGGCGATGATATTTACGGCGGCAGCTATCGTCTATTCAATGATGTGATGAAGAACATGGGTATTGAGTTTACACTGTTGCGAATGGATAGCCGGGAGAAAGTCGAGCAGGCAATCAGGCCCAATACCAAGATGCTGTGGCTGGAAACTCCGTCTAATCCGCTGCTGAACATTACGGATATTGAAGCGATGGTGGATATTGCCCGAAAGCACAACCTGTTAACGGTGATTGATAACACATTTGCTACTCCCTATTTTCTGAAACCGATTGAATACGGAGTAGACCTGGTGGTTCACTCGACGACCAAATATCTTAATGGGCATTGTGATGTCGTCGGCGGTGCGGTAGTAACAACTACCGACGAGTTAACCGAGAGAGTGCAATTTTTACTCAATGCCCTGGGAACTTGCGCATCTCCGTTTGACTGCTGGCTGGTACTCCGGGGTATCGAAACCCTTCCGGTAAGAATGAGGCAACATGAAGCGAATGCCAGCACTGTGGCTGATTTTCTGGCTGGACACCCGGCAGTTGCCAAGGTGATGTACCCCGGACTTAAATCACACCCGGGCCATGAAATTGCCAAAAGACAAATGAAGGGGTTTAGCGGCATGGTATCATTCGAGATTAAAAACGGTATCCAGGCAGCTACCAGTTTCTTAACTAAAATGGAGATATTTGCCATGGCTGAATCACTGGGAGGGGCAGCTTCTCTGGCCGAACACCCGGCGACAATGAGCCATGCTTCGATGCCTGCCGAGTTTAGAGAGAAGATAGGTATCGCCGACGAACTGATACGCCTGTCGGTAGGACTGGAAAACATTGATGATTTAATTGAAGATTTAAGTCAGGCGCTGGAAGCCTGATTTCAGGAATTGAAAAATGTCATATGCAACTGTTTTAAAATGTAGAAAATGCGGGAAAGAGTATCCGATACAGCCGATTAATCTCTGTGATTCCTGCCTTAGTCCTCTGGAGGTAACCTATGACTATGAAGCCATGGCCAAGGCTGTCAGCCGGGAAAGTATTGCCTGCGGACCATATAGTTTGTGGCGTTACCACGATATGCTTCCGGTTAATGGCGAACCCATAGATATCGGCAGCGGGTTTACTCCTCTGGTCAAGGCCAATAACCTGGGCAGAGAACTGGGGCTGGACGAGCTTTACATCAAGAATGACTGCGTTAATCCAACCTACTCGTTTAAAGACAGGCCGGTCTCCGTGGCCGTTTCCAAAGCACAGGAGTTCGGCTTCGACGCCGTGGCCTGTGCTTCAACCGGTAACCTGGCAGCCAGTGTAGCCGGCCACGCTGCCAAGGCAAATATGAAAGCTTATGTCTTCGTTCCTTCAGATATGGAAAAGGGTAAACTGGTGGGGGCGGCAATTGATAATCCGGTTTTGGTGGTGGTTGAAGGGAGCTATGATGATGTCAACCGCCTTTGCACCACATTATCGCAAAGATACCAGTGGGGGT
>JAZFUA010000040.1:0-2381 GCA_036446975.1 Dehalococcoidales bacterium | reverse complement strand
CACCCCCTTTATCCCCCTCTGCTTAAAAGGAGAGGGGGAAGGGATTCAATGAAGGGGCTGCGCCCCTCTACAACGCCCCGTTTTACTTCTTTTCAGCCACAAAAATCATATCAGGGGAGTCAACAGAAAATTCCGATCTTTCAAAATCACCGAACAGCTCAACAATCCTGAATCCGCATAGCTCCAACAAGTGCTCCATTTCATACCTGAAAAAGTAACGCATGGGGAATGACTGCACCAGCCTCTCCATATTTCCATCAGGATGAGTGACATAGTATATCAATTCTATATCGTTATATTGCAAGTCACGGTGGAAGGCTGTTATCCGGTTGGTGCGCCGTAATTTCCGGCCATCAGGTAACTGTGTTTCAGGCAGGTCTTCCCTCTCTACCTTGTACTCCGGATTGTCGACCAGTCTGGGCGGGAAAGGATTAAATACGTCAAAAACAAACAGCCCGTCAGGCGCAAGATGCCTGTTTACACATTTAAGGCAGTCTTTTTGTTCTTCGGCTGAAATGAGATGTTGGAACGGTCTGAAGGGGATAGTTACCAGCGAGTATGTTTCACCGGTTTCAAAATCGGTCATATTCCCCTGGACAAGCTTCACCCGCTGCTGCACTTCAACTACCTGTTTGTCAAGTTTTTCCCGGCACTTCATCAGCATATAGGGAGAGAGGTCTAACCCGGTTATTTCGTAACCTGAACTCGCGGTTGGTATAAGAACACGGCCTGTACCACACCCCAACTCCAGGGTTCGACCGTCAGTTCCCTTTGAACAGTCAAGATAGAAATCAACATCTTTACTTTTACTACGAAGATGCTCATATTCCGAGTCATAGAACTCAGCAATGAACTCCTGTTCTTCGTATCCCCCGAATCTGCTTGTCATGTTTTAGGCTATCCCCCTAAAAAGCATGTCTGCCCGCAAGGGCGCGGGTGAATGGTAACATCATCTTATTCTTTATTGAATACGGCCACATAGTGATATGGGCCAACTTCAATAACTTTTTTCTTCCGGTGGTGATAGGGAGTAATTATCGCTGACACTTGATCCGGATTCAATCTGATAGAGAGCGGAGGCCCGGGTGTATTGCTGATTTTCTTAAAATCAACCACCGCCAGAGTAGCCCCGGCTTTAAGCACCCGGGTGATTTCTTTCAGGACGCCCTCTACTTCTCTATTTTCGACAAAGCCATGCAAGACATTAGCCAGCAGGCATATATCAATACTTTCACTGGCTAATGGCGTTTTGCCGGTAATATCTGCGGTTATAGCCTCCAGATTACTGATACTCCGGTCACTAATTACCTTTCTCAGGGTGTCTATCGACGTTTCATAAATATCAATGGCATACACTTTACCGTCACTGCCAACGATTACTGAAGCAGTTAAAGAAAAATAGCCGTCTCCGCATCCGGCATCCAAAAAGTATCGCCTTTCTTGAGGCCAATTTCTTTGAGTACCATTTCCGGATTGAGCAAGCTCCGGGTGGACATACCGGAGTGCCGGTGTTCTGATTCAGGATTATTGACCATCCTCTCCCCCTTCCTTTCTCATAGCTTACCAACACCCGGGTAAAAGGCGACAAAATGATATTTCTAAAAAATAAGCTAGTCCGATACCCCGGTTAATTTCCGTTCTTTGGTAAGTTCGTCAATTTTTTGATAGAAGGTTCCGGCGGCCTGTTTTCTGCGGTTACCCTGGTTGACGCAGATGGTCAAGCACCTGGAGCAGGACCATTCCGGTAATAGACCGGCCATCTGGCCTCTTTCATCACAACACTTACCATAGTCGAATTGCAATTTGTTTTCCCAGAAGCGATGAGCCTGCCGCGAGACACCTTCCGAATAACCACCGGTCGGCTCTGGAGTTGAACTCGGCTGGGCTCCGGACGGGCAGCAGTCAATACATTTTCCACAACTCTTATCATTCTGCGGTATGTAAGTGCAGAAGCGGTACTGGTTGATTTCCGGGTCGATATTGGTAAAATCAAATAACGGCATGAGAAATTCGCGCCAGGCCTGAGACGGATATATGATACCGCCAGTGCCGTCCTTTACCGGTTCCTGTGTGTCAAAGATAATGACTGACCGGATGGGCCCTGAATATCGCTCAACTTTACCATTATTCAGTTCGTCCCGGAAGATTATCCTCGATATGCCGAACTGCCCCAGACCCATTAAAGCCGCAATACTTTTTTGCGGATAATTCCCGCCTTTAGAAGGTCCGTGGGAACCGCCCTGATGAGTCTGAGGAATTGCCTCTGTGGAAATTCCCTCAACGTTAGCAGCGTTCATCGCCAGGATAATTCCCTCATTCTCGTTAGTGAACAGGTCAATAGCCACCCGGGTGGTCGCTTTGTCAAGCATATCACTAACGTC
>JAZFUA010000039.1:0-3320 GCA_036446975.1 Dehalococcoidales bacterium | reverse complement strand
GTCAAGCGTATGCGGATCAGTGCCATAAAGGTTAAGGACATCCCCTTCGGTAACAGGGGTTGGTGCTTCTTCCCGCCCAAACTGGCAACCACTTGACAAGAAGAACACCAGCAGGCTGCCTACTAATACTACTGAAAGAACTATATATATGATTCTTTTTATCATTTAGCTTTATAATAGAATAGATACCTTATATAACACAAATTTTACAATTCCCGCCTGTTTACCGGCAGGGGTTCAGGAAACGGGTTGGGGTGGCCACTGCACTGACTGAACTGGCCGCAGGGTGAAGCTATGGTTCTTGCTTAATCCTCGGTGATTTGGCCATTAACATCAGAGGTATTGCCGGTAATGTCGCCAGGGCAAATAACTGCCAGGACAAGCGGTAGCTTCCCGTAACATCGAAGATCCATCCGGCAATAATGGGGCTGGCTAGTCCGCCCATCATGCTGATAGCCATCATTAATCCCATAATTGCCCCAAAGTTGCGTGTGCCGAAATAATCCCCTTGCAGCGCCGGTCTCAGGGGTATTGGTCCGCCGTAGCCGGGACCATAGGTGAGCAAGAAGGGAACGATCAGCCATACTCTATCCGCATCGATAAAGGAAAAAATAAAAAGGCCGATAATTTGCAGGACGATAGCTATGGCGATCAGGTGTCTCTTATTGGCGAAATCGCCGATAAGGCCAAAACCCAGTCTGCCAATCAGGCTAGCCAGGGTCATGCCCGCAACCGCGGTAGCTGCTATCGCGGTTGGGACCCCCACGTTCTCCAGGTAGGGTACGATATGTACCATAACCGCGCTTGTTCCGATGTGCTGAAAGAAAAAGACGAAGGCCAGCAGCCAAAAAGCTTGTGTTCTTACCGCCGCCTTCGTTGTAAACTCTATGGCGGCAGAGCCTGGGACTTGTGCCGCTATTTCACTCGATGAGCGGATGCTCGACACATTCACCGGTTCATTTATGGTGGCGCTGGTTTCACCATCGGGGAGGTAACCATACTGACTGGGTTTATGTCTCATCAATAAACTGAGGGGCAGGCCAATGATCCAGGCTGCAACGCCTATTATAACCAGGCTCGTTCTCCACCCAAACTGGCTAACGGATAAGGCTACTAATGGAACTATCGCGCCGCTGACACCAAAACCCACGTACATGAAGGTCAGGGCCCGGCTTCTCTTTCTGGTAAACCAGTTGGCTACGCATGCGTTCATAGCCACAAAGGAGCCAAAACTCATGCCTGTGGCGATAATCAGGAATGAGCCATAAAATGCCCACAGGGTGTCAATGCGGCTCATCCAGAGAAAGCCCACACCAACGACAATCCAGCCGAAGAGCATCAGCTTTCTCGGTCCTATCCTGTCAACCATGAAGCCGACTGCCGGGCCTAAAATACCCCCTTCAAGCCTCTGCAGGAGAAAGGCGACAGATGTGATGGTGGCACTCCAGCGGAAGGTATCCCTGATCGGGTTAAAGAAGACGGTAAAGCCATAATAAAATGTGCCGCCGACAAAGACATTCAGGATGGCAGAGGCCAGCACAATCCACCAGCCGTAGAAGACTTTTCTCTTTTTGGGCATAATCTTATCCGCTGCCTTTAGGCGCCTCTAGCGAGAGACTTTTACTGATAGGGTCTGGACGTCGTGGCTTAAGGACGACTGTCATTACGAATGGACTAAATAACGCGTGTGTAATGTCTCAAAAATGCGTTAGAAATTTGCGATATCGCACCCTACTGCCTGTGCTCTAGAATAGCGGAATGTAGCGGAATTTGCAATCTCAGAAGCTGTCCCTTGTTTTCTTCTCTACCCGGTCGAATTACCGGCTATGGGGAAGGCGTAGGCGGTAAGGTGCCGTTGCAGAGCTTAAGAAACGGGCGCCGCCAGGCTGTGATTTGCCGGGGGAGTTTGCTATACTTATTCAAACAGGAGAGGGTATGTCTTACCAAATGGACTTATCGTTTCTGGACCGACCGGAGATTCTGGAAGTTATCTTTCCGCTGGTTTACTCCCCTTTGTATTCGCTCAATTCCCCCCAATTGCCCCCGGCTGATGTTCCCGGTTATGCCATCGAGGTCGCAGAGGGAATTAAGATTAGTTGCGGATTCTGGGTAAGCGGCCCAGAATGTCCCTCCCTCCTTTATTTTCATGGCAACGGTGAAACGGTAGCTGGCCACGATTGGATTGCCCCCTTTTACAATCAGAGAGGCATAAACCTTTTTGTGGCTGATTATCGGGGCTATGGTTCCAGTGACGGTAAACCCACCATTGCTAACATGATTAGCGATGCCCACACTATCTTTCAAGGTTTCAAGGGGATAATCGAGCAGGAAGGCTTTAAGAAAAGCCTTTTCTTGATGGGTCGTTCTCTGGGCAGCGTACCTGCCATCGAGCTTGCCTTTAATTATCAGGATGAGATTTGCGGGTTGATTATCGAGAGCGGTGCGGCTAACAATTTCCGCCGCCTCTGGGATTACCTGGAAGCTCCCGATAAAGAAGCTATTTTCAGTGAAGAAAGCCTGTTCCTGAACAAGGGAAAGGTTAAGCAGATTCGCCAACCGACCCTGATCATTCATGGTGAATACGACGAGGTTATATCCGTTGCAGAAGGTAAGGAACTTTACCAGAATTCGGGAACACGGGACAAGGAAATCCTTATTATTCCCGGGGCGGGCCATAACGATATTATGCTGGTGCAGCAGAGCCTGTATTTCGATACGATTGAGAAGTTTATCAAAGCCTATAGCTAAATAAGTAAAGCTAGCTAAGGAGGGTGAAAATATGGAACAGTTAATTGAAAGAGCTGCCAGGGATTTAGTTGATGCAAAATATGCTATCGCCCTGACCGGAGCCGGGATTTCAACCGAGTCCGGGATTCCCGATTTCAGGGGGCCTTCAGGTGTCTGGACTAAAAACCCTGAAGCTGAAAGAAGAGCCTACCAGGGTTATCAGAGATTTGTGGAAGACCCGAAGCAGTGGTGGGAGGAAAGATTAACCAATCCCGGTTTATTGGGAGACCTGGGCGCCGTAATGCCCAATGTCGGTCATTACGCTTTGGTTGAACTTGAGCAGTCGGGTATCATTAAATGCGTCATCACCCAGAATGTCGATGCCCTTCATGAAAAGGCGGGGACCGAGAGACTCCTGGAATATCACGGTAGTACCGCGAAGTTAAGGTGCGTTTCCTGTGGCTTAAGGTTTAGGCGAGATGAATTTGATTTGCCAAAGTTATTACAGGAAAACCAACTGCCTCCCCATTGTCCGACCTGTCGGGGAATAGTAAAATCCGATGGCGTTTCCTTTGGAGAGCCGATTCCCGGTG
>JAZFUA010000038.1:0-4461 GCA_036446975.1 Dehalococcoidales bacterium | reverse complement strand
CTGAGTTTGGCTTCCAGCGCTTCTATATCCGGCACCTCGATTTTCCGAGGTCTGAGAACCAGGGCCAGAATCACCACCAGCAGGATAAAGATTATTACCGATAAAGCAATTTCCATGCTTATCTCCTTTTATGTAACAGTGAAAAACTGGAGGGCCAGCTTGATCTTTTCTTCGAGGCTGAGGTCGGAAGAGGGGAGGGAAACTACCGCTCGGCTGGCTTCGGCGATGGAATAGCCCAGGGAGGTAAGGGCGGCAATGACCTCGGCGTTCTCCTGGGCCGACCGGGTGGCGGGAGCGGCTATCAGGCCGGCGCCTATCTTATCTTTAAGCTCCAGAATCATACGTTCGGCCATCTTTTTACCAATTCCTGAAATGGTTGTAAGAAGTTCGATGCTGCCAGTGGCTATAGCCATACTTATCCGATCCACACTCATTGCCGAAAGGGTTGCCAGCGCCAGCCGGGGACCCAGGCCGGAGACGCCGAGTAGAATTTGAAAGAGTTCCAGTTCTTCGTTGGTATTAAAACCGTAGAGGGTGACGCTGTCTTCCCTCATTACCAGGTGAGTATGCAGACGAACATCTTCGCCGATGTCGCTGAGTGTGCTGATGGTAGAGGTTGGCATATATACCCGGAAACCAACGCCGTTGACATTGATGACCGCCCAATCACCGCTCAGTGACTCTAATTTACCCTGAAGGCTGGCTATCATATCTCTCCTTTATTGCTGCTTATTGCTGACGGGACAACAGGTTGCTTAGATGTGTCTCGCTGATATGGCAGAGTGCCACCGCCAGGGCATCGGCGGCATCGTTGGACTGGGGGGCTTGAAGCATTCCAAGTTGCAGCCTGACCATCTCCTGGATTTGCTCCTTGGAACTGGCCCCGTAGCTTGACACCCTCTGTTTTACCTGAGTCGGAGTGTATTCGTAGAAGGGGATCCCCTGATTAGCCGCTGCCAGGATGGCTATTGCCTGGGCTCTGCCTATTGCCAGGGCTGTTTTGACATTTTTAGCCACAAAAGGCTGCTCAATAGCCATAACATCAGGTTGGGACTCCGAGATAATTTTCATCAGGCTGTTATAGAGGTAAGCCAAACGCTCCCCAATCGGAGAGCGCGCTTTCACTGTCAGGACACCGTAATCTACCAGGGCTGTTTCACCATCGTTGCTTTCCAGTACCCCGTAGCCCATAGCTATCGTGCCCGGGTCAATACCTATAATTCTCATTATTGAGTAGAAACATCAAAGCTGTTTTTCAAACTTCTCCATAATATCATCGGAAAAGTGAACATTACTGTAAACACTCTGAACATCATCCAGCTCCTCCATCTTATGCAGCAGTTTCAGGGTTTGTAACGCCTGTCTCTCTTCAAGCTCAATGGTAGTCGTAGGTGCCATGCACATTTCAGCCGAGTTTATGGAGATGCCTCCCTGCTCCAGAGATTTCCTGACCGCCTCCATGTCTTCGGGTTTGGTATAAATTTCCATAAGACCGTTTTCTGTGATAACATCATCAGCGCCGGCATCAATAGCCTTAAGGGTTAACTCATCGGCGTCCATATCACCGGTCTCGGCAGTAATCAAACCTTTGGGTTCAAACAGCCAGGCTACACAGCCAGCCTCTCCCATGTTACCGCCACTGCGTGAAAATACATTACGGACTTCCTGGATAGTCCGGTTACGGTTATCACTCAGAGCCTGTACCAGAATAGCCACTCCGCCGGGACCATAGCCTTCAATGACCATTTCAGCCAGGATGGCTCCCCCGGTATCACCGCTGCCCCGTTTGATTGCTCTCTCAATGTTGTCCAGGGGCATATTGCTGTCGCGGGCTTTCTGCATGGCTAACCTGAGTCTGAAATTCGACTCGGGACTGCTTCCCCCCTCACGCACTACCACGATAATCTCGCGGGTGAGTTTGGTAAAAAGCTGGCCCCGTCTGGCGTCAGCTACGCCCTTCTGATGTTTGATTGAAGACCATTTAGAATGCCCCGACATTGCTGATTCTCCTTAGCCAGCCGGCAGATTGCTTAAATAATTCTATCATCAAACCCATTTTGGGTCAAAAAATAAAGACAAATTGACATCCGCATTGGCTGGTATTAAAATCAAGACAAGATGAGCTTATTTGGTACTTCCGGAATACGGAGACTGGCTGATAAAAATCTGGTGGAATTAGCCCTGAAAGTGGGGATGGCAGTTGGTAAGGTCTATGAGGATGTCGTCATTGCCAGTGATACCAGGACCTCCGGCGATACTGTAAAACATGCCTTTATCTCCGGAGCTCTGGCTGCCGGCTCAAGGTGTTACGATGTCGGTATTGTCCCCACGCCGACCCTGGCATTAGCCGCCAGGGAATCGGGAGCCGGAGTAATGATTACCGCCTCACATAACCCTCCCGAATATAATGGCATTAAACTCCTTAATCCGGACGGCTCCGCTTTTGATGCCTCTCAACAACAACAGGTGGAAGAAATGGTTTCTAATGGTTCCGTTCACGCTGCGCCCTGGGGTGAGATTAACCAGTACCAGACTCGCAGCGATGCTGTTGAAGAACATATTAAGCACATAATAAAAGGTTTGCCCGGTGCGGTAAAACTGAAGGTTGTCCTGGACTGTGGCTGCGGGGCGGCTTCCGTGATTACTCCTGATTTACTGAAAAAGCTGGGTTGTGAAGTTATCGCCCTGAATTCTTTCCCTACCGGGTTTTTCCCCCGGGCTGTCGAGCCAACTGAGGTTAATCTTGAGACCCTGATTCAGGCCACCGGGGAACTTGAGGCCGATTTAGGTATTGCCCATGATGGAGATGCTGACCGGATGATGGCCGTAGATGACAGGGGCAGATTCATACCCGGAGATAAACTGCTGGCCCTTTTCGCACTTCAGGATGAGTCAAAAGAGGTAGTTACCACCATAGATGCTTCAATGGTAATTGATGAAATGGGCTTCAGTGTTATCAGGACACGGGTTGGTGATACCTGTGTGTCTGAGGAACTGAAAAAAAGAGGGGACTTTGGGGGCGAACCATCGGGGAGTTGGGTCTTTCCTGGTAACTCGCTCTGCCCCGACGGTATTTATGCCGCTGCCAGGCTGGCGACTATCGCCGAAAAACAGAAATTATCCGAATTAATTGATCAGATACCTTGCTACCCGATTCTTCGGGGCAGTGTAGAAAGCGAAGGTGTAGCTCTTGCCGATTTGGAAAAACGCCTCCTGGCTATGGAGCCATTATCGGTAAACAGTATTGATGGCACAAAGATAATTTTTGAAGATGGCTGGATTCTTATCAGAGCTTCAGGTACCGAGCCTAAAATTAGGCTCACCGCCGAGGCTAAAAGCGAGGCAAGGGCCCACCAGTTGTATGATAGCGCCGTACGGGCCATTGGAGAGTGCCGTGATGGGGGTAAAGAGGGATAGGATGAAGGCAGTAATCCTGGCCGCCGGGGAGGGAAGCCGGATGCGTCCGCTTACCTATACCAGGCCTAAAGTAATGCTTACCATAGCCAACAAGCCTATCCTGGAGCATTTGCTCATCGAAGCAAAGTTGGCCGGTATTGAAGAGTTTATCTTAATTGTTGGCTATCATGATGAACAGATACGCCATTATTTTGGCAACGGCGAAAAATGGGGCGTCAGTGTAGACTACTGTACCCAGCGCAAGCAATCGGGCACCGCCGACGCCCTGAGGGCAGTTGAAGGGATGGTTGAGGGGAACTTCCTGATGATAAACGGGGATATTATTGCCAGCCATCAGGACATCAGGAGTTTATCCGGTTGTAAAGGCAATACTATGAGTTTGATCGAGGTTGAAAATACCGAGGATTTGGGCCTGGTTGAAATAAGTAAGGATAAAGTAGTCCGTATTCACGAGAAGGTGGGAAAGCCTCCGTCTAATCTGGCCAACACCGGTCTCTACCTGTTCACTCAGGACATATTCGCAGCCGTATCCCAGACACTAACATCGCCACGGGGAGAGTATGAAATAACCGATTCCCTGCAGTTATTGATTGACCAGGGACAGGGCGTTTCATATCAGAAAATTGATTCCTGGCTTGACTTTAGCTATCCCTGGGACCTGCTGTCGGCCAATGAATTGCTGTTAGAAAATCTGGAGTCGCAGAACCTGGGAGAGATAGAAGAGAATGCAGTAATCAAGAATGGCGTATCCATTGGGGAGGGTACCATAGTGAGGGCCGGTTCTTATATAATTGGACCGGTGATAATCGGGAAGAATTGTAATATTGGCCCACACTGTTATATTCGCCCGCATACCTCGATTGGCGATGATTGTCATATCGGTGGCGCTGTTGAGGTTAAGAACTCCATCATTATGAATGACACCAACATCCCCCATCACAACTATGTGGGTGATAGTATTATTGGCGAAAGTTGTAACCTGGGGGCAGGTACCAAGATTGCCAACCTCAGGCTTGACGAACAGGAAATAACGGTAGCCGGCAG
>JAZFUA010000037.1:0-17543 GCA_036446975.1 Dehalococcoidales bacterium | reverse complement strand
TGACGGAGTAAGTCTGAAAATGTTTATTGATGAATCAGTCGTGCGTATGGGTATCGTTGTTTTCGGAGGAGTATTCTTATTCTTCGTAGCCTTCTTTATCTTCAAATCTACCTCCGGAAAAGGGAAAGTCCGTGAAAACCCTTCGATTGCTGTTGATCCCGTACCGGAATCGAAAGAAAGACCTGCCCGCAAAAATAGCAAGAAACTAAAAGACAGTATCACGTTATTCACCCGGCTTAGGAATAAAATAGCCGGAAGTTCAGGCGGTAAAGCAAAACCCGCCGCTGGGGTGGACGACCAACAAACTGTCGATGAATCGATCGTAATTGAACGGAGCTCTTCAAGAATGCCTGACCTCACCAGTCTGGGCCTCCAGAGCAGAAATCTGTCATCCCTGACCGAGCAGGAGACACTGAGCGCCGGGTCGGTTGAAGAAAATGAGGCCCTTTCTGGCAAATCTCAACCGGAACACGAGGAACTACCTGGTAATGAGATAGGGGCCAGGAATAATGAGGTCACAGTTCCAGCACCTCCAATTGATACCATTCAGGTTCCTCTTGAACCATTACCTGGCACAGAGCCGGTGGTGGGTGAATCAGAAAAAGGGGTAACAGAGCTTGATTCTCTTCCTGAAGAGATTGAACTTCGGCAAGAAGTGCCTCCGGATGAACCGGCTATTCCCACCCAGGCACCGCCCGAAGAGGAGCCTTCCGCTACTCAGCCAGCCAAATCCAATGATCTGTTTGATATGTTCAAGGATGAAATGACTGAAGAAAGCGAAGCAACAAAATTTGCCAAGAACCTGGAAGATATTGATGCCCATGACCTGCTTGAAGAAGCTCAAAACTTGATAAATTATCTCTCAGGCTACGGAGGTAAATAGTGGAGATCTTTGGCTTGCGGCTTTTTACGGTAATTCTCATCTACCTGGCTATATACGACCTGAAGAAGGGGATCATACCCAACAGGGTTGTTTATCCATCTATTATAATTTCCTTGATACTCAGCATATTATCTCCTGTAACTAATGCTCTTTTGTCTCTTCTCAGTGGCATAGTACTGGCAGTACTTCTGCTGGTTGCCGGACTATTGCAGAAAAAGATGGGGTTGGGAGATGTTAAACTGGCTTTCCTGATAGGCATAATGACGGGTTTGCCGGGGGGGATAATCGCCTTATTCAGCGGGATTTTCCTGGGCGGACTTGCGGCCATTTTCCTGCTGCTTTTTAAATTAAAGGGACGAAAAGATGAAATGCCTTTCGCCCCTTTCTTGGCTATGGGAGCAATCATAGTTCTTCTGGGCAGCCAATATATAGTAGACCCCATCTTAAAAATGCTTTAGAGAATAACTAAACTTTGGGGTGTCAGCCTTTTCTCCTGATCATCCAGAAACCGAAGAGGAGGGCAAATACTCCCCCTTCTACGATTATACTGTACATAAACCAGGGTATCTCCATAGCGGGGATTTTAAATGTGCTTATTTCCGACCAGACGCCGGTATTCATAGCCATATCCGTGGCCCGAACTCTCCAGTAATAAGCAGTTCCCCTTTTGTCCGTCGGCAAATTAGCTTCCGGAGCCAGTTTGAACTCAGGAATCTCCAGACCACTTTTGCTAATCAACAGGGATGTAATATTAGAAGAACCAAAATCAGCGCTTGTTGCCAGTTGAAAGGTATAAATAACGCCGCTGGGATCGGATACCCTTTCCCAGATAAATGCTGTATGTTCTTTAAGTTCAGCATCGGCCACCGGAATCAATAGAGTTGGGGCCTCCGGCGGGATTGTTTCCAGAGTGAAAGTTTTGTTGGCCGTGGAGATACCGTCCGTAGTGCTTATGTTGTGTTCGCCGCCGGCACCAGGGGGTATGATAAAACTGGCCGAGAAGTTACCGTTAGCTTCAACAATTGCTTCGGCTATTGGGTCGGCATCATAATAAATAACCAGAATTTTCCCCGGGACGAAATGGACGCCGCTAAAGATTACCTGATTACCCACATAGCCCATATCACGGTTAATAGATGAAGAAGCCACCGAAAAAACCGTAAATGTATGGGTGGTATTGCTGGTGCCGTCAGTTACCAATACGGTATGCGCTCCACCAGTGGAGACCGGGATGGTAAATTCAGCTACCAGGTTTCCATTTGGAGTTACAGTAGCTTCCGCTACGGGAGACCCGTCAAAATGGAGCGCTGCCACCCTGCCTGGCATAAATCCGGAGCCTGTATAGGTAACATTGCTGCCCACATAACCAACTATTCGGTTCAGCCACCCGCCAAAAGTTACCTGAAATGAGGCGGATGCCTCGTTAATGCCGTCACTGATTATAATATTATAAATACCCAAAGAATAGGCAGGCATATAAAAATGCCCTTTGAAATTACCGGTGGGACTAGATATTATCAGAGAGGGAATGGTGTCCATCAGGTTTCCGTTAATACTCACCCGGATGAGTTTCTTATCGGCAAAGCTGGTGCCATTAAAGGTTACCAGTTCGCTGATCTGTCCTGAAGGCGGGCTGATGGAGATTTGCTGGAGTGTGGTGAATTCACTGGTAGTGTTGTTGCTATCACCATCCAGTACTTTTATCATGTGAACCCCTTGACTGCTGGGCGGGATGGTGACAGCCGACTTGCTAAAATTACCTGATGCCGTGGTGATTAAGGTATCCAGAGTTCTATTATCAAAGTAAATGGTAATGCTGGACAAAGCTGCAAAACCTTTACCGCTGATTGTAATATTGTCCCCCGCATAACCGGTGGTGTCGCTCAGTTTCGTCTGTGGCTCAACGGTAAATATAGTGCTAACCCATCTCGGCGGAGAAGCGGAATCATCTAAGACCCACACTTTCTGGCGCCCGGCCGGATGCTGGCCGATAATAAAATTAGTTTCAAAATTGCCATACCAGTCAATTAGCGTGGATTTTATCAGGGTATCTTTATCCGGGAAATATGTCTTAGCAAAGGTTAGGGTAGCATTAGCCGTAGTATTGCCGGCTACCGAAGGTACAAAAGATATTCCAGAGACAACTACCGGCGTTCCAACGGGGCCATGATTAGGCTGAACATCTACATATGGCCCCTGAGCCGCGGCAGTATCAATTGGCAAACGATAAACGGCCAATCCGGCCAGTAGAAATATCATTAACAGTACTGATAAAAATCTTTTGAAATTCATTATGTCACCGGCTATTTAACCATTAACAGGCCATTATATAGATAACGAACTGAGAAGTCCGGTTATTTATCTTTAGGCCACCATCCCAACCAGCCTTCTTCTCCACATTTTGTGCACTTCATCGGTAGGGCAACCGTACCCTGAGAGCCACAGGAAGTGCAGGAGAAGTCATTATGGACGCCGTAAGCGGCAGTACCGTCCAACCCTTTCTGGATTATGTTCACCCGACCGTTAACCTTCTGTAAATTCTTGCTCAAGGCTGTTACTTTTTGAGATATTTTCTTTATAGGGACGCTAATATCCGGTTCCTCTCTTGCCTTTCGGTAAAGCTGATTAATACTAGCTTCAATTTTACTCAGACGCCCGACCAGGTCGTCCAGCGTGACTTGTATATCCAGTAGCGGAGGAGGCATCGGTGGAGGTGAGGCGGCCGGCATGGGAGGCGTAGGAGTAACCGGTGCGGACGGCGGGGGAGGAGGTGAGGGGCTGTTAACCAGCGGAGTCTCTGGCTGCGGAGGTGGTTGCGCCACCGGGGGAGCCGGATTTGCTGAAGGGGAAGCCGGCCCATCAGAAACCTTCGTCTTGTTCGGCGAAGACGGAGGAGAAATACTCATCCCCGTAGCTTGCCCGAATAAGGCGTCTATTTCAGCCTGTGGTAATACGCTGCCGCCGTCACTCATCTTTTACTCTGACCTATACTGTTTATTGAGCCTCAGTACTCCAGTACTTCCGTAACTAGTCTGTGCTGATGTTGGCTTTCCGCAAGGTCCATATCATACGGTTTCGTCAGTTCTTTAAGTTCCTTGTCATAGCATATACGGACCACAGGCCTGCCGATAAAGCCCAACCTGGTATTTGATATAATTCCCCTCTCTCCTGTATTCAGATTCACCATAATCCCGGTGGGATAGAGAGGAATCAGCTTGGTAAAGAGCCGCACCAGTTCCGGGTCAAAAAGCTCTCCGGCGTAAGCCATAATGAACTCTATAGCCTCATGAGGCAGGTTGCTCTGGCGGTGAGGTCGCCGGGAAACCAGGGCATAATAGGTATCGGTAATGGCCAGTATCCTGGCATAGGAAGAAATGCTCTCACCTTTTATCCCCCGGGGGAAACCGCTGCCATCCCAGCGCTCGTGGTGATCCAGTATAGTCATGATAATCTCAGGTGATAAATTTGAATGATCACTCAGTATCTGGTAGCCGTACTGGGTATGCTGACTTACTTCATGCTTTTCTATCCCCGTCAGCGTTGTCGGTTCATCCATCATTCCGACGGGCAGCGCCACATACCCGATATTTTCCAGCAGGGCGGCTATTCCCAGTTCGGCTAATTGAGCCTCTTTGAATCCCATTTTTCTGCCCATGAGAATTGACAGGTTGGTTACTTGGACCGGGTGAACATAATTATAGTCCGTAAGTGAAGAGCAGCCAGTAGCTTTAGCCTCACCGATAACCACCGGGAAAAGCTGTTCCACCATGCTATAAACTGCTTTCTCCACCGGGTTAACATTAATATTCTGATTGCCGGTAGCATTTTTCAGGGCCATCGCGGTCTCATCAACCAGAGTGTGCAGTTTCCTCGCCGCTTCTCCCTCAAGCCTGGCAGGCATTAACGGTGTTACCGGTACATCATCAACACGGCGGTCCTCAAAATACAGCTCTCCTCCCCCCATCCTGCCAATCGCTGCGACATTATCGAAAGTAAGCCGAGTGCCTTGACCCAATATCACATTTCCAAAATTGTCATACACGTCCATACTTAAGACCATTCCCGGCTGGGCATATTGCATTGAAATACGTCTCAATTTCCCATATCTCCTCTTATGTTTTCACCAGCAGGTTATTCATCGGGGTCATAATAATAGGAGGACTGTTTTCCGGTTTTTGATAGAAAGATGTTCCAACCTGCTTAAAGCCGATACTTGAGGCATCCAGCATTACTTCAGTGCCGCCGATAAACAGGATACCCTCATCTTTAAGGGATTTAAAAAATCTCTCATTGAGAGCCCGCTTGGTCTCCTCGGTAAAGTAGATAGTGACATTGCGGCAGATAATCAGGTCAAAACCCCGCTCAAATTGATCATTAAGAAGGTCCTGGTGTTTTACTTCCACCTTGTGCTTCATCTTATCTATCACCCTGTATTCATCATTGGAGATGGTAAAGTACCGGTTGATAATATTTGGTGACACATTCTTCAGTTCACTAGCACTGTAAGGGCCGCCGTCTCTTGCCTTTTTCAGAGAGTTATCATCTATATCCGTAGCCAGGATTCTGTGGTTTTGACCCGGTGAAATAGTGTTCAGGATCATAGCCACCGAGTATGATTCTTCTCCACGAGAACAGCCGGCACTCCACATATTCAGTGACGAACATTTTTTCAGCAGTTTAGGCAGAATAATAGTTTGCAGATACTTAAATGAAGCCTTGTCACGGTAAAATTCTGAAACATTAATGGTTAAAAACGTACGTAACTTCTGTAGCATCTCCTGGTCTTTCTCAAGTGCAGCAGCATAAGAAACGATGTTATCAAACCCGGTATTAGCCAGGAACATATTCAAGCGTCTCCGCATCTGTTGACTTTTATAATTATCAAGGTTAATTTTGGTTAATTTAAGAATTTTCTTTGTTAGATAGGCATAATTTTTATCATCCATTGATAAGCCTCCGATATTTACCCTTATTCCCTGCACATCCTTTCAATTTCACCGGCTATTTTGGCTAAAGGTACCACCTTATCCACGCTACCGGATTCCTTTACACTGCGGGGCATACCGTAAACTACACAGGTGGCTTCATCCTGAGCGACTATTTTCCCTCCAGCCGCTTTGATGGAAGTTGCTCCCCTGGTCCCATCAGAGCCCATACCTGTCAGCACCACGCCAATAGTTGAAGCGCCGTAAGCCAGGGAGGCAGAAAGCATAGTTATATCCACGGAAGGCCTGAGGCCCAGCACCGGCGGCTTCTGGTTTAGGGATATTTTATGGTCCATCTTTACTTCCATATGGTAATTACCAGGAGCAAGCAGAACGAGTCCTTGCTTTAGCACATCCCCCTGTTCGGCCTCTTTAATATCGATATTTGAGAGTTCATTCAACCTGTCGGCCAGGGATCGGGTAAATACAGGCGGCATATGCTGAACAAGAAGCATGGCCGCGGGCAAGTCAGCCGGTAGATGGGGTACTAATTCGTACAAAGCACTCGGGCCGCCTGTTGAACTGCCGATAACCACTACTTTGTCAGGTGCTATGGAAAGTGTCCTTGATGCTTTTCTTGGCTGAGGATAGGCTTCTTTTTTAGGTACTGCCATTCTCAGCCTTGCTCTACCGATTGTCGCTGCTAGTTTTATCTTGGAATTAAGATCGCTATTTAACCCGAAGTACCCGGCCTTGGTAGCCTTTGGTGCCTTTAAAAAAAAATCAATGGCACCCAGTTCAAGAGCCCTGATAGTTATTTCCGTTCCCCTATCGGTAAGACTACTGAGCATCACTACCGGCGTGGGGCTTTCCTCCATAATTTGGGCCAAGGCTTCAAGTCCACCCATCCGCGGCATTTCCACATCCAGTGTAATAACACCCGGTTTTAACTTTTTTACCATATCCAGGGCCTCCAGCCCATCATTGGCATAGCCCACAATCTCTATCTCTGAATCAGAACTGAGCTGTTTCGTGATAGACAATCGGGCAAAAGCCGAGTCATCAACTATGAGTACTTTGACCATCATTTTCTCCCACCGATCCTCAGATATGAATTCCTGGTGGCATTCAGGGACTATTTGATAAGCTTTTGTACAGTCTCCAGTACCCGAGGTCCGTCAAACGGCTTTACCACAAAATCTCTCGCCCCGGATTTTAGCGCGTTCATTACCATTGTCCGTTGACCCATAGCACTGACCATAGCAATCCGAGCTTCAGGGTCAATCTTTATTATCTCCTGAAGAGTTACTATCCCATCCATCTTGGGCATGGTAATGTCCAGCAGGACACCGTCCGGCTTGCCTTCTTTATACATCTCCAGTGCTTCAGCCCCATTGGAAGCTTCCACCACCTCGTACCCATTCTCCAGCAATAGTTTAGAGCACCTCATGCGCATAAAGGCAGCATCATCTACAATAAGAATTCTTGACATATGGTGTACTCCTTTTATTAAACAAATATACTACTGATCACAATGGGTACTCATACCCTAAAATAATCCCTCGAAAATAAACTTTCTTGCCCACCAGGGTCAGGACATGAGCTTCTGCACTGTATGCAGCAGCCCATCATCATCAGTGGGTTTAGTTACAAAATCCCTGGCGCCTGTTTTCAGAGCAGTGAGGACTACAGACTGCGAACCGATACAAGTGACCATAGCTACCTTAGCCGTAGGATCAATATTCATTATCTCGTGCAGCGTCACTAGCCCGTCCATAACCGGCATATTGATATCAAGCAGTACCCCATCCGGTCTGTTTGCCTTGTATTTCTCTATTGCTTCAGCACCATTCGTGGCCTCCTCGACCTCGTACCCATTGTCTTGCAGTGATTTTACATACCTCATTCTGACAAAAGCGGCGTCATCTACAACCAGTATTCTCTCCATTTTGTGCCTCCATTACTGACAGTTAATCCTAACAATTTTGTTTTCCCTATAATTTCTTAAGTTCTTTTCCGGCCGTTCTTACCATCACCTCGCCAGTGGCTACTGAAAGCCAAACCGAACGTCCCTGGGAACCACCGATATCTTCTGCTGTTATCCTTACACCTTCTTTCTTCAAAACCTGTCTGGTAGCCTCCAAATTCCGATTTCCCATGTCAAGTATGTTGGAAAATCCGGCCGTTTGAATCATCTGAGCCCCTCCGACCAGTTTGACTATAATATTGGATTTTAGGGCTCCGCTCTTGGACATATCCTCAAAGAGGATAGGAACGGCAATATCGGCATATTTCGTGGCGGCCCTGTCACCTGTCCCAGGCTTACTCTGAGGCAGCACGATATGTGCCATTCCCGCCACTTTGGCTACCGGGTCACAGGCGCAGAGACTGATACAAGAACCCAAACCAAAGCAAGCCAAATTTTTTAAGGGATCCTTGGATACTGTAACTTCTCCTAATCCCACGCTTATAGTTTGGTCTATTGAGTTTGATTGCTGTACATCCATTACCATTATTTTGCCCCCGCATGTCTTAGAATAACTTTAAGGAAACCCATGGTTGGCAGAATCATAAACGTACCGTCTATCTGCTGGCTTGAAGTTCCAAAAGTAGCTTTCACTGCCAGTACGTTATCTTGTTCCTGCATAATCTCCGCCAAAGCGATCCCCAGAATGGCGCCGGCCATATCCACTATCACTTCCGGAGGTGAAGGAGTAAGAGTTAAATTGGTAGCATCTGCCAACGCGTTAAGGAAGAATGAGCCGGTAATATTTCCCATCTCTCCCAGTACGGAACGCTCCATCTCCCCCAGTTCCGTTGTGGTACCGGCGGGCAGACCCAACTGGCTGTCTATCAGGTCAAAGGCAATCTTGGGGTCATGTATCAGCATCAGATGGCCCTCTGCATCTCCGTGTATGGTCAAATAGATGCCGACGACGAGTTTTTCAGCCCCTCCCAGCAGGCTAACGGCGTCCTTGGCCGGGAAATGCTTTACCTCAAGACTGCTAACGGTCAGTTCTTCTCCAATCATCTGGGAAAGACCTGACAGCGAATTGGATATCCCTCTACTGACAAGCCAGGTCCAAATAGCCAACTCGTCCTTATTAATCAATAGCTGTTGTACCATATACTTACTCCCTTAAACTGATTTTCAGGCCGCCAATATTATTGTCCCATGCTATCCTGTAACGGATAAGGCCTAACCGAGCAAAACCGGACGGTTAATTGAGATAAAATTTTCTGGTTTGAACGGATGATAAGATGACACTTGGTATTTGAAATATTGAGCCACCGAAGTCATTTTCTAAGGCGGACGTTTCACCGCCGTTTTATTTCTCTCCAGGGTAATACTTGGCTGGTTCTGGTCCAGCGGCTGTACCTTTATGCAAGCCGGCCGGTCAGACTCCTGCACCGGTTAACTTGGGCACCAGATGAGGTCCTTGCCCTATTTTCTCCCCGTCCTCATGCGCCACTATTTTAACCAGTGATACCACATCCAGAATGAGTGCTACGCGTCCGTCCCCGAGAATAGTTGCCCCGGCTATACCTGCTATTTCACCCATATATTTACCCAGTGACTTGACTACTATTTCCTGAGGCTCCATCAACGAGTCTACTATCAGACCTACCATTGACTTACCAGCCTTTGCCACTATAATCACTCCCTTGTCAGCACTATTCTCCGGGCTTTCAACTTGACTATTAAAAGTGGCGTTCAATCTCACTATCGGTATGAGATTGTCCATCCGCCTGATAATTTCCTTTTTCCTGATGGTGTAGATATCTCCAGGTTTTAAGGCTAGCGTCTCAATTACGGAAGCCAATGGCAGCACGTAAATAGTGCCACCGACTGTAACCAGTAATCCCTGGACAATGGCTACCGTCAGGGGCAGCCTGATGGTAAATTTACTACCCCGCCCCGGTTTCGTATCCAGCAGTACAGACCCGCTCAGGTTTTCAACATTTGCCCTGACTATATCCAAACCTACACCCCTGCCGGATACATCCGAAGTCTTTTTGGCAGTGGACAGCCCGGCTTTGAAAATAAGATTGATGGCCTCTGAATCTGATAGGCTCTCCGCCTGTTCCGCTGAAAGAAATCCCTTCTTAACAGCTGATTCTCTTATCCTGTCAGCCGATATTCCCCCACCATCATCCTCAACAGTTATGACAATGTGACTCTGTTCTCGCTCAGCAGTCAGATATATTACAGCCGTTTCAGGTTTATTGGCCGCTTTTCTCTTTTCGGATGGTTCAATTCCATGGTCTACCGCGTTTCTCAACAGGTGAATTAGGGGATCACGCACCTGCTCGATTAAAGAGCGGTCAAGTTCCGTGTCTTCACCGGCGACTATGAAATCGATTTTTTTCCTCTGTGTCTGGGCCAGGTCTCTCACCATACGGGGGAAACGGCTGAATATGGTTCCTATGGGAACCATCCTGACCCGCATTATGCTTTCCTGGAGTTCATTAATTACCTTTATTATATGGTCTGATGTCTGGGCCAATTGCTGTACTATTTTATCTCCGGAATATTTTGCTTCCAGCATTTTACCAACCTGGCTGATATTAGAACGGTCAATAACCAATTCCTCAACTATATTCATTAAATTATCAAGAACCTTGACATCTACTTTTACGCTCTGTAAATTCTGGGAACTCTCTTGCTGGATTGCCTTTATCTTTCTGATAGTGCTTTTTTCAGCTGCTTGGGAAACATTTTCAACAGCGCTCTGTTCCTCGCTGTCTGACTTCTCATTGCTCCCGGTTTCCTCTTCGGGATTATAACTGGTTATCTCCACCCCCACGATTTCAGTAATGGAAAAAATCATGCCCTGAACGGTGTCCTTGTCTTCCGAACTGGTCAGGATTATCTTAATATTGTGGCCAACTTTTTCCTCGTCGATTTCCCTGGCCGACGGGGAGGAGCAAATGACTTCCCCAATCCGGGCCAGTTCGTTCAGGCACTGTAAGCAACGGATGGCCGCCCATTCACTCGCTTCGTCTACGGATATATCCAGGTAATAAGCATATTGTCCCCGCGCCAGGGCCGTCTGAAGATTATCCCGGGTGTCTTGGTCCAGGGTCAAGACACTCTCCTCTACAACTTGTTGCTTATTTTCCTCCCCACCTATGGCCTCCTGCAGCATTAAAATCGCGGGTTGAATATCCAACCCGCTGTCTTCCGAGGAAGTTATTTCATTTTTCAGTATTTTAATAGCATCTAAGCTAAAAAACAAAGCGTCAATAATTCTGGGACTGACAGATAAATCCCCGCTTCTTATTTTATCAAGCAGGCTCTCCATCGCATGGGTGAGTTCGGCCATCGCTTGATGTCCCACCATAGCCGAAGACCCTTTGAGAGTATGAGCCATCCGAAATATCTCTTGGATCAGGTCAGGATTTTCCCCTTCTTTCTCCAGCCTGACAATATCCTTGTCCAGCAGTTCAATCTGATCTTCAGCTTCTTCAAGAAAGACTTTTAACTCTTCCGGAGTAATATCAGGATCCAGGTTCATGACTTACACCTTTCCTATTGCATGCTTTATTATTCCTCGGGCAAGAGAAATTATTTACTTCAGCAGGGCTTCGTCCCTTGCCAAACCGCGTGGTTATTTTCCGCAGGTATGGCTGGTTTGGAGGAAACGAAGCCCTGCTGCAAGTCACGGTGAATTATATTTTATACAGGGCCACTTACAGGCCACTTTTTAATTTATCCACCAACACTTGATACCAGTTCCGGTTTTTCTTTCCCGACCGATTTCAGGTTATCCAGCATCTGGTTATCCATCATGGCAAGTACCTTACCCAGGTCTAGCAGGATAATCAGCCGGGTATCCAGTTTGGCAATACCCCGAAGGTAATCAGCGTCGACACTGCTGACCATTGATGACGGCGGTTCTATCGATGAAACGGGAATCCGCAGCACCTCGGTCACTCCATCTACAATGACCCCGACATCCTGGTCGTTAATGGTTAACCAGACAATGCGGCTTTCGTTGGTTTGCTCACCCACAGCGAGCTGAAGTCTTTTTCTGAGGTCCACTACCGGTATTACCTGCCCCCTGAGGTTAATTATTCCTTCAACATAGGGTGGGGCTCCCGGTACCCGGGTAACCGTCTGCATACGGATAATCTCCCTGACATCACCAATATCTACGCCGTAGTACTCCGAAGCCAGGTCAAAAACCACCAGCTGCATCTCATTTGCTGTATCAGTTTTTTCAGCCATTTTGTTCACCTTCTTCTTATTTACTCTGTGGGTGAGGTAAGGGCAAGCCCCTACCCCACCCTGTTAAGACTAGTTCGGTTAGACCTTTTCCTGGCCACCGGTTCCGTTGATTGTGAATGCCGAGACGCTCTCCTGCAGGTCCTTTGACATCTGGGCCAGAGCCTGCGATGAGGCTACCACCTCTTCCACCTGAGCGCTCATCTCTTCTGCCGAAGCCGAGACCTGCTGGGTGGCAGCACTGCTTTCCTCAGATACCCCGGCTACTGCTTCTATTGACTTGGATACCTGGTCCGCACTGGCCGACATCTCCTCGGTAGCCGCCGTGTTCTCCTGTACCACGCTGCTGACTCCATCGGTCACCTTGACCATGTCATCGCTCAGGGTACTCAGTTCCACTGCCGCCCCGGATATCTTCATCACCTGCTCACCCACTTCCTGTACTGTTTTTAGGATATCAGCCAGGGACTCCCCGGCATCAGTGGCTAACTTGTAACCATCATCTACCTCTTTGTTACCTTCCTCCATGGCCTTAACGGCTTCACCAACGCCGCTCTGGATACTGGTAATAAGGTCAGCGATTTCCTTGGTAGCCCCACTGGACCTCTCGGCCAGTTTCCTTACTTCATCCGCCACCACGGCGAAGCCCCGTCCCTGCTCGCCAGCCCGGGCCGCTTCAATGGCTGCATTCAAGGCCAGCAGATTGGTCTGGGCGGCGATATCGTCGATGGTAGCCACAATCTTACCTATTTCATTGGAGCGCTCACCCAGGTCGGTAACGCTCTTCGAGGCAATACCCATAGCTCCTTTTATCTTCTCCATACCATCCACGGTTTCCCGGGCCATAACGGCCCCCTTCTGGGCAGCTTCAGCCGCCCCTTGTGAACCCTCGGCTGCCTCCTGGGCGTTACCCGATACCTGGCTTACCGAAGATGATACCTGGTTAACTATCTCCACATTCTTCTCTATCCCTTTGGCCTGCTCCTGGGCACCCAGACTTATCTGTTGAATAGCCTTACCCAGTTGATCAATACCTTGAGTCGTCTGCTGCAGAGAGGTAGATTGCTCGCCGGCCCCTTTGGCTACCTGCTGACTGGTGGTGGCTATCTGTTGAGTCGCCTGACCGGCCTGCTCGGCTGCCTTGGAAAGCTGCTCACTGGCTCCCGACAGGTTGCCAGCAATGTCGCCAACCTGGCCTATTAAACCCCTTAAATTGGTAATCATCTGGGAGAAGGCGTTACCCAGGGTATCCTTCTCTGATTTCGGTTTGACGGTTACCCTCAAATCACCACCGGCTATCTTCTCAGCAGCTCCAGCCATCTCCTTCATGTAGTCGATTATACTGGCGAAAGCTTTACCCACAGCACCCACTTCATCTCCAGTCTTAAAGTCTATTTGCCGGCTGATATCGCCCTCTGCTACTGCTTCAGCAATCGGCACCATGGCTATCAGAGGGTTGGCTATCATACGGCTGACAATAAAGCCTACGCCCACTACCGCAGCCGCAGAGATTCCCGTTACGATGAGGAATATCATCAGCATGTTGTTGGCACTGGCCATAGCCTCGGACTCGTCGATCTCGGCTATCATGGCCCAATTATGCCCGAGCACGTTCATGGGAGAATAGGCTGAGAGGACGGGGTTGCCGTTGTAGTCGGTGATTATCTCAAGCCCGCTCTGACCAGCGAGGGCATTCCTTGAAGCCTCGGTATCCACGCCGTTGGACTGCACGGTGCCGGCAAATGACGCCGCCACCGAGTGGCCGGTGGGGTCAAGATAGGAATCCGAACGCATTAGCTTGTCCGGACCAACCAGATACGTTTCGCCGGTTGTGCCCATTCCTGAACGCTCTTGCATGATGCCGTTAATCGCACTCAGTGGTAGCTGTAAGGCCACAATCAGTTCAACCCCACCTTCATGGATAACGGGTTGGGCGATGAAAGCGGCAGGTTCGCCATTACTGGGCGCATATGGCTTAAAATCAGCCATAGCAAATTGCTTGGAACCGAGCACTTCCCTGGTAAGTACACCCAGGTTGGAGCTGCTGTACTTTCCATTGACCATGTTCGTCTCGTAGTCGGCTTCTTTAGATGCGGTGTAGAAGACATAGCCGTCCGGGTTGATGAGGAACAGGTCGTAGTAACCGTACATCTCTACGTACTTGGCGAAAAACTCGTTGCCATTCTCGTCCACGGGAGAAAAGGCCTCAGCCACATCTATCTCGGCGATGAGGACCCAGTCCAGTCCCGTGACTTCTATTGGTCCCCATACTGAAAGCACCGGGTTACCGTTGTAATCGATGATGACATCGGCCCCGGATTTACCCGCAATGCCCTCACGGCTGGCTTCGGTATTGACGCCGTTGTTCTCGATGGTTCCGGCAAACGAAGCCACTACCGAGTGCCCCGTGGGGTCGAGGTAGGAATCCGAGCGCATCAGCTTGTCCGGCCCCACCAAGTAGGTCTCGCCGGTTCTGCCCATACCGCTACGCTCCTGCATGATGGCGTTTATCTGGTCCAGGGGAATCTGCAGCGCCACTACACCACCATTCTTCAATGGTGCCCCGACAAAGGAGGCCGGTTCGTTACTGGGATCATAGAACGCGAAATCCTGAATCGCCACACCACCCTTCGCCTTGGTAAATAACTTGCCCAGCGGGCTGGCTTTTAAGGCTCCCGTGACAACGTTCGCCCCCAGGTCTGACTCCCCGGCGGCCGTATAGACCACATCGCCGTTTCCAGCAATCAAAAACAGGTCATAGTAACCGTATTCATTGTTATACTGGGTCAGCCATGAGCCGTACTGGGCCACGGCGGCATTCCATTCCGTGCCACCTGTTCCCCTTTCGGAGACGAAGGCCTGCCCGAGGGCTTCGGCAGCCTCGACAACAAATTCGTTGCTCGATAAGACCGATACGTCTCCCAATCGTTCACCAAAATAGTTGTTAATCTGTGTCTGCTTGATCGCCTGGATGGCCTTGAGCTTGTCAAAAGCTTCCCCCCTGAGTGTAGCTACGGTCTCCATGAGGACACCCATATCCCCCTGGCGTTCATCAAAGTAGCTGATAACCCGGTCCTCTTTTATCTTGGCCACCGCCTCCAGTTTGTTGAAGGCTTCCTCTTTCATGGAGCTGGAAGCCGTGGTGTAGCTTACCACCCCGACGGTCACTGCCGGTATCAGGCCCACTAGGATAAAGAAGAGAATTAACTTTCCCTTCAACGACTTAAAGAAACTGATGCTGCTCTTTTCTTGACCTGTTTTGCCTTCGTCAACCTTGTCTTCTACTTTATCTTCCATCTGCTTTGCTTCTCCTTTTATACGTCTTAAAAGATTAATTCTTCCACTTATTGCCACTACTAATACTTGTAAGGCAATCAAGAGTCTCAGGTATTCCCGGGTAGGTGGAGATTGATTTCGAATGGATACACCTTCACATGTGTTATTACCTCCTTGAACCGTTTTTCTTTTTTTAATGTGTAATTTAATTCTGGCATAAGAGTAGAAACCTCATAAGATACAGGGGGGCAAATATTTCAAGACCCATCGGTCAACTTTTTTGAAACAAAAAGGCCAGTACACGGTAGTGGCTTTTTCGCAGATAAGTAAAACCGGCTCTCATCCGGAGGGGATGGCAATAGTCCAAATTGTATTCCTATGGTCCTCCATAATGAACCGGAAAGACCTTTTTCAGCTAATTGATATAAGCAATAATAAATAAAGTATTGTTTTCTATATGTTTTCGGACATAACATTCCCCAAATGCAACTGGGGAAAAAATATCAGGGAGAAGGTTATGACCAAAATAATGATTGTTGATGATTCTGCTTTCACCCGGGCAAAGTGTTCGAGATTGCTGGGAGAGCGGGGTTATGAAGTAGTAGAAGCCTCAAACGGCCTGGAAGCCCTTGAAAAATACCAGCAGTACAGGCCGGATGCGGTTTTGTTGGATATTGCTATGCCCCTGATGGATGGGATAGTGGCACTAAGAGAAATAAGGAAAATTGACCCTGCCGCTCGGGTGGTCATGGTAACTGCTATGGGGCAGCGGGCGATAGTGCTCAGCGCAGTAAAAGAAGGGGCAAAGGGATTCGTGGTAAAACCTTTCAGGGATGGGAAAGTAGTGGACACTATACAAAGGCTTATCAGCAGCGTGGATTTAACGATTTACTAGATGGGGTAATCCTGGTATTCCAGTAATAAACTACCTCGGTAACCCAGCACAACCAGCCTGATTGCCAGGTAAGTTTTTATTTGCCCGTTTTTCAAGTCGTCTGCCTGTCTAGAATCGCGGTCATAAAATCCATTGTGGGCAGAACCATAAATGTTCCGTCCATCTGCTGGCTATCAGCGCTGAAGGTGGCTTTAACCATTAGGGCATTATCCTGTTCCTCCATTATCAATGTCAGCGGGATATTAATAATTGCCCGTACCAGGTCCGCCATCACCACCGGAGGAGAGGGCATAAGTAACATGTTTCCGCTGTCAGCCAGTGCATTGAGGAAAAAGGAACCAGTGATATTGCCCATTTCTCCCAGTACGGAGCTTTCCATCTCTCCGATATGTTCCGTTGTCCCCTGAGGGAGGCCCAGTTGAATATCTATAAGTTTAAAAGCGATATTGATATCATGCATCAAGAGCAGGTGGCCGGTGGCATCTCCTTCGATAGCCAGGTATATCCCTATCCCCACCTCTTCGGGCCCTCCAATCATATTGGTAACGTCCTTGACCGGGAGCCATTTAAGGTCAGGAGAGGTAACCATAATCTGGTAGCCCACCATCTGAGAAAGACCCCTCAAGGCATTGGAGATCCCCCTGCTGACCAGCCCTGTCCAAACGGCCATATTTTTACTGGTGAGCACCTGTCTCGGTGATAAGGCGGGAGTGTTATTACTGTATTTTATCCAATCAGACTTGTGGGTCTGTATTGTCTGCATCACGGGATTAAAAGTTAAATTTTGCAATTTGGCAACCTCCTTCATATGGTTACTCTCAGCATATCGCCGAGAGTATAAACAAAACATAAGAATAGTATTTATTCCGATAAATATTTCATTAATATTTATCCTGAAAAAGCGGCACCCGTTTCCGGATGCCGCTCCAGCATCAAAGTCATCTGCATTTACGCTTTCCTGTTTGGACAGGTATAGCAGTTAATTATCAGGATGTATAATATTTTATTTTCTCATAAACTGGTTGGTCTGCCTCCTCATCTCGGCCGAGTGAGCCTGTGACTGTTCAACAGTTTTAATTATATTTTCCCCGTTCAGCGCCAGTTCCCAATCACCGTTGTTCCAATTTTCCTCCACCAGATCCTTTAACTCCGCCAGTTTCTCTTCTACCAGTTGCCATTTATCACTCGCGCTAATCATTTTTATCTCCTTAGCTAAATTCTTTTCCATATATATGCATCAATAAATTCGCCATCTCCTTGGGATTTCCGGCACCGGGACCACTTCCTGTTCCAGAGGTTGCTGGAGGATCTCCTTTTCCTGTTCCTCTTTACGAC
>JAZFUA010000036.1:0-6895 GCA_036446975.1 Dehalococcoidales bacterium | reverse complement strand
TGTCGTGTGAAAGACGGCGTTGTCTTTTCCAAAGACGACATGGATGCGCCCCGACGGCGCGACCGCGACCTGCGGCTGCAATGCGCCGCGCAATTCCGGCGGGAGAATCTCGACGGGCGCGGTAACCGGGCAACGGTATCCATTACCGTCTTCACCCCATATTTATTTACCAATGATTCCAGTCCTATTTCCATCTCCCCCCGGTTATCTTTTTCCTCTTCTTCTTCCACTTCATAATCCACGTATGTCAGGCATCCCGGTCCGCACGCCTGAACACACATTGGCGTTATGGGTGGATCGTTTTCACACATATCACATTTTAGAGGTAGACCGGAATCCGGTTCTTTGAAATAATCCCTGGAAGGGCAGGAGGCCCCGCAGAAGCTGCACTCGGAGTATTCCTTACCATTAATCTTATAGATGTGTCTGCCATTACACTCGGCCTGAGCATAATCACCGGCCCGTATCGGAACATATACATCTTGCAGCTCATCGATAACCACCCGAATCCGGGACCTGGCCGGATTAACGATGCTATATTTTGGTATAGCGTGAAAGGCGGAGCAGGCCATCTCACATGCCCGGCAACCGGTGCATTTATCAATATCAACTCTTATTTCTTTAACCGTTTTCGTGGTTAGCCCCTCCTTTCACTTTATTTCTTCTCTTTTTCCACCGGTGCCTCTTTTGGAGGAACGCTTTCACTATTGGTTAATATCCCTCTTTTTTCAAAGTCTTCTCTAACGTAGTCCAGACCCAGCCCGTCTAAAGTCTCTCCGGTAGGAATACCGTCATTATTCCATCCCTTGTATGCATAATAGTCGTCAAGCAGCTTCTGCTCAAACTCATGGTCTCTCACAGCCCAGTGGTCATCGGGAGGGACCTCATCTTTTCTCCTCATCCCTCTTCTCACATTAAGGGCTCTAATCAGATTCCGGTTCCTGGTACCTATTTTCCAAAGTCCGGCTTCATCCAGATCCATCCCGGTTGCCAGCGAGATTATCCGGGGAATATTATGGATGTGGTAGGCAATCCGGCCGCCAAACTGGCCTCTGAATGATGATAAAAAGCCGCATAGTCCGACAGAGTCATCAATGGTATGCATCATCTCATTCCAATCAGTAATAGCGCAGGACGCTTCATTGGATAGTTCATTACGCTTTTCCCATTCCATGAAAATCCGTTTGAACTTTTCATCAGGAACCGCGTCCCATTTTTCGACAAATTTTTCTCTCTCTTCTATGGTAGGAAGGGGGTCCTGGGGGAAGGAGCCTTCAATCTGGGTGATGGCCAGCTTCTCACCGGTGGCTATCATAAGGAAATAAGGAGGGTTAAGCTTCCCCAGTTTAATGGGCAGTTGCTCAAATTTTTTTGTGGTATTGTGGTCATATTTCTCAGCGCCGTTACCAATCTGGCGAGCGGCATGATAAACACCATTGGCCAGGGCATCTCCAATACCTTCACGGTGAACAATTTTTTCAAGCAGGTAGAAGAATCTACCTCTGACATCTTCCGGCATCCCCGGAAAGTCTTTATCAGCCAGAATACCGGCTTCGTAAAGCTCAAGAGCGAAGGCGATAACCTGGGGGGTGGAATATGCGTCAAGTCCGTACTCCTGAGCGACAGGAAGTATTTCATAACTAAAGTCCAGTTCCTGGAAGGCTGCCATATGATAGGTATCTTTTGCGTAGCATTTATAGGAAAATCTTTTCTTCCCCGGCCAGGAAATCACATTATGGCATTTCTTGGGACAGTTATAGCAACCTGTTTGCCTGTCCATATGCGAATGTTTCCACCCCGCCCACCTCTTTTGAATCTTTTTATTCCAATAATCCCTTATCCGGGTACGGGCATTACCCCAGGCAAAATTATTATGGTGGAAAGCGTCATCTTCATCGATTGCCATCCAATCGCCGACATTCGGGCTATCACTAATCTCTTTAATCAGGGGAAGGGCAATATCGAAAAGTTCGGTCGGGTGGGCGATATTGACATCCTTGGTTCCACGAATGGCTATCGCCTTTAACCTTTTGTCTCCCATAACCGGCCCTACCCCTCGGGCGGCGCTAGCATCACTGTGATCGATGGAAGCCATAAAGACCCTGTTTTCACCGGCCAGACCTATAGCGGCCACCTGGACTTTCTCATCCTTCAACTCCTGACGGAGAAGTGCTCCGGTTTCCCGGGTGCCTTTCCCGCGAAGGTGGGTGGCATCACGTATCTCCACTTTGTCATTGTTTATCCACAGATAAACCAAGTCAGGGGCCTGGCCGCGAATGATTATTTTGTCATAACCGGCGTATTTCAATTCCGGTCCGAAATAACTGCCCATTAACGAATGGGACTGCAAGTTTGTCTGGGGAGAAAAAGTATTAACGGCGGTACGGTTGGCACCGGGAATGGGTGTGCCAAGTAAAAGACCGGTGCTGAATATCAGCAGATTTTCAGCAGAAAAGGGTTCAACCTCAGGAGGAACTCTATCCCAGAGTATCTTGGCGGCAGTACCCTGACCCCCCAGGTAAAGTTCGGTTAATTTCGGGTCGGTTTCTACCTTATCAATGCTTCCCCGAGATAGGTCAATTTCCAGATTAAATCCTGTCTCTCCGTACCTCAATTGTTAGCCCCTTTCAGGTCGTTTAGCCTCTAAACAGCCCTGTTAATTCTAGCATTCCCAGTCTGCCCGGTCAATCCACCGTGCCTCTAAGTATGTCACAATATACATATACCGTTAAATTAATGATATATGATACAGGCGGCAACGTCAACTATATCAATACTTTTTTTGTTTAGCAATTCGTTAAAAAGTATCTGAATTAGGGCTAATATGAGCCGGCAAGGGTATTTTTTATGGCGAGGGGCTGATACCGGTTAATCAAACTAACCCTGCTGACGCTGGCGGTAGGCCTTAATATAGCGCCGTGAAAAGTTATCACGGCCCAGGACAAGGTCAATTGACAGCACGGTTGGGCGTGCTTTGGCAGCATCGACGATGGGACAGGTCACTCCCCCGGCTATAACACCCACCAGGAAAGCTTTATTGAGGAGTTCCCGGTCAGGTAAACCAAAGGAAATATTACTTGCCCCGAGGGTCTGGTTCACCCCGTATTCAGCATTAATCCGCCGGATGGCTTCCATTACGGGGAGTCCGGCTTTGCTGTCGGCAGAAATTGCCATCGCCAGAGTGTCAATAATCAAATCCTGACGGGGAATGCCCATTGCTTCAGCCCGCTCAATAATCTTCCCGGCAATAGCTACCCGTGTATCGGCATCCTTGGGAAGACCGTTATCATCGATAGTCAGACCGATAACTGCCGCCCCGTATTCCTTTATCAAGGGCAAAATAGCTTCCATAGAATTCTTTTCGCCTTTCACGGAATTAATAATTGGTTTTCCTTTATATATTTTAAGAGCAGCCTCCAGAGCCTTCGGGTTCTCACTATCGAGACAAAGCGGGACATCAACCGCCTCCATCACCACTTTTACAGCTTCGGGTAATAGAGATACCTCATCAATGCCGGTGCAACCTACATTAACATCAAGAATATCCGCTCCGGCCTTCACCTGGGATATGGCTTCCCGGCGCACATAATCGAGATTGCCCTCAAGCAGCGCCTGGGTCATTTTCTTCCTGCCTGAAGGGTTAATACGCTCACCGATGAGTACCGTCGGCAGTTCACTACTGATAATTACTTCTTTGGTTGTACTGGATACTTTTGTTTCCATTATGACAATTCCTCTCTTTCACCCTTTTTCATTCTATACTGGCCCAGATACATCGTCTGGGTAAAAGTCCGGTTAAAATAAGGTGCCGAACTAAGCTCGATATGGCGAACTTTCCCGGCAATAGCCCGGGCTTCAGCTCGCTGACTCAAAGAAATAAGGGCGCGCTTGGCTCCCATTCCAGCCGCGTTACCTACCTGACGGAACCGTTCCAGAGGCAAGGATGGCAACATGCCAATCGCGATGACGTTGGCGACATCAATGTAACTGCCAAAAGCGCCGGCAATTATCACCTGTTTGATTTTATCCTCTTGACAATCAGCGTCTTCCAGTAACATCTGGATGCCGGAACGAATGGCTGCTTTACCAAGCTGAATCTGCCTCACATCCTGCTGGGTAAAAACAATGGCCGGATTTCCATCAGGCTTTTTTTCTTCGACCAGGACAAACTCGCGCCCCTTATCACTGTTACGCACCTGGGGGTGGTTTTCCTGCATCCTGCCGCTGCCGTCAACGATTCCAGCCAGATATAGTTGGGCAATCGTATCCAGTATACCTGAGCCGCAGATACCAACCGGAGGCGCATCATCAATGGTCTGATAATCGGTTTTGTCTTTTGTTATCCGTACCCGTTCGATAGCTCCACTGGCCGCCCGCATTCCGTCTTTAATATGCCCGCCTTCAAGCGCCGGACCGGATGCGCAGGAGGCGGATGTTATCCGGCCTTTATATATCAGTGAAACCTCAGTGTTCGTCCCGATATCTATTGCAATCAGGGGGCCTTCTTCACGGCAGGCTTCCGTAGCCAACAGCATGGCAACGTGATCAGAGCCGACAAACATTGCGATGTTAGGCAACAGATGCACATAAGCGCCCTCGGCAAAGTGTAAATCAAGCTGGCGGGCTTTGATATCCAGAGCCCGGCTGACCACCGGCACAAAGGGGTTAAGTGCCAGCTGCCTTACCGGCAAACCCAGAAAGAGGTGATGCATGGCCGTATTAGCCACCACCACTGATTCTACTATTTCTCCTTTTTCCGCTCCAATTTCAGAGCACAGGTCTCCGGCCAGGTTATCCAGAGCTCCCGTAACCAGGGATTGTATTTCTAAAGCTTTCTCGGGTGAACTTGATGCCACCGCAATCCGGCTGATAACATCTTCACCATAGCTGATCTGGGGATTCATTATCCCCCGGGCAGCCAGGGTACTCCCGTCTTCAAGGTCAACAATATAGCCGGCAATCTTGGTTGAACCGAGGTCAACACCAAATCCCAATTGGCGACTGCCACCGGGTGAAATGGCCACCACTTCTTCTTCACGGACTGTTACCTGAAATTGTGAATCCCAGGCACGAAGCTGAGGAGACAGGTTCTTTAATACCCCATAATCCAGTTTGTCACAGTTCAGTTGATGCTCCCGGTTTAATACCGCCAGCAATCGCTCCTCATCCGCCCGCTGGTCAGACAAAGACGGAGGGTCCAGTTTTACCTGAAAGGCTTTTACCGGCAGTTCGATGGGCACCTCTATCTCTAAACCCTCTAACTGCATCCGCTGTGGGGTGGTCATAGATTCAGGCGGTAAATAGAGCTTTATATCTCCGGACAGATGCACCTGGCAGGCGAAGCGCCAGCCATCACTTATCTCCTGAGGCGAAAAGGTTTTCACTTCACTGGAAGTAGGCTCCGAAACAGAGCCACTTAGAATTCTAACTTTACATTTGCCGCAGGTACCCTTGCCTCCACAGATAGAACCAATCCCAATCTGCAAACGGCGCCCGCAATCAAGTATGGATTCACCGGCCTGACATTGCCCCCTCCGACCTATCGGTTGAAAATCTATTACATAATCTGTCACTGTAATCTAAATCTGTGTTTACTCTCGTCCCACATCTTTATGAAATGAACCCATTCCAAGAGAAAATTGTTCTCCTGAACTGGCGGAATAATAGTATCCTGACCCTAAACTAGTTTACACTGAATTTTTGGGTCGAGTCCACCATAGCCTTGACGTTTTCCGGTCTGGCAGTATCGGTTGAGCTACCGTTTGTCAGGATAAAACCGCCACCTTTACCGCAAACCTTGATGAGATTCTTACAATACTCTTCTACGTCCTGGGGCGTCCCGACCTGTAATAAGGTCGAAGGGACATTTCCCATGATACATGTATGGTCTTTCAATACTTCCTTGGCCTTGATCATATCAGTCAGGTCAAAGTGGGCAACAACCTTACCCTTGGGCAGCTCGAGGAAATACTCCAGGCGGTCGCCATAACCCCCTTCACAGAACGGCATCGGGATATAGCCCAGTTCGATGGATCTCAACATTGCTGCCTTCAGTCCGGGCCAGTAGAATTTCTCAAACTGCTTCTTGGACATAAAGCCTTCTGCTCCCCTGTGAAGAGCCAGGAACAACCTCTTGGGATTCCCTCTTCTCCGGGGGTCGGCAGGAACAGCTCTTTGTAGCCGGTCCTGCAGTATCTTGTCACAGGCGGCAAGCAGCTTATCCGGACAGCGGAACATGTCCAGCATGGCACCTTTCATACCCCGGTAGAAATCCGAGATAGAGTCAAAGGGCGCACCACCGGCTCCACCTTGATGGCTATTAGGAGGAAAACCGAGTTCAGTCATGTCATTTTCCAGATTGCCTGCAGTCTGGCGCCATTTCTCCTGTTCTTCTCCCGCTTTGAGCAGGGCCTTGGCTAAGGTACGGAATTCCTGCCGGGTGAAGATGGGAGTCATTCCCGTAATTGCCCTGTCAGCCAGGGATGGGAGGGTGGCCAGGGGAGCCAGGGCGCCGTAAGCCCGGGGTAAAGCATACCGGAGATTAAAACCGGTTGGATCGGAGAGAAAAATGTCGTATTCGTCCTCTGTCATACAAACTACATCAATAGCTTGGTGCGAGACATTTGGAGGAAGAGGTCCTCCCGGCCACCTGGTCTGAGTCGGGTCCAGAATATCCATAACCGCCCCGGAACTGGTACCGGACGAGCACTGGTAGACATCCGGTGCAAAATCCAGTATGGTTTTTATTACCGCTTCTCTCCAGACTTTAGGCTCATAATAAGCGGTAGCGGTGTTTATCCCGGTATAATGAGCCGGGAAATAGGTCATTCGCAGAGAGACCGGCACCCGGTCAGATTCTCTCAGTTCGATGGCGTCCCGGACCCTCTTTTCTCTT
>JAZFUA010000035.1:0-2288 GCA_036446975.1 Dehalococcoidales bacterium | reverse complement strand
TTCCATCCCAGAACTTATCTCCCAGTCCGAGCTTTTTGGCCATTTCAAATATGATTTTCATATCAGGCCAGGAATCGTTTTGAGGAGGTACAACGGCCGGTCGCATCTGGATGAATCCGTTTTGGGCAAGAGAGTCCATGGCACGTCCGATATACCAGCTTTCCCAGCTACTGGCTGCTGGTAAAACGATATCCGCCAGCTCGGCAGTGGGTGTCATGAAAAGCTCTACCTGGACGTGGAGTTGTAAGCGGGAAAGAGCTTCTTTGCCGATTAAGGCAGGAACGTTGGAGGTAATCAGATTACCCCCAAAACCAATCAGGGCTTTAACCGGATAGGGTTTATCAGTCAGGATAGCCTGGTAAACCTCGTAACCCTGGGTGGTAAACGCCGTCCGCCCTCCGGATGGCCCTAAAGGACGTTCCTTGAATCCAAGTCGTTTTTTGTCGGCTTCCTCGGTTAGCAAATCAAGGCCGTCAACCGGATTCATACGGATTCCGGGAAGAATGACGTTACCTCCCGGAGCATCATAATTACCGGTGAGGGCATAAAGAATGCATATGGCCCGATTTGTCTGGCTGGCATTGCTGGTTTGTTCAATACCATTCCATGAATACCAGCAGGATGGTTTGGCAGTAGCAAACATCCTTGCCGCTTCCCTGATTTGGCCCATCGGGATTCCAGTCAACTTTTCGACAGCCTGCGGCTGATAGCCAGAGACAGATTCGCGTAAAAGCTGAAAGACTGTCTGGCACTCGACTTCATCACCACCAGACGTTCTCAGCGTGAAAGCGCCATCAATTACTGGCTCACCGGATATCTTCGTGCCAGGTATATACGCCTCGGGTTCTTTACTTGCGGAATCGATAATCACATAACTGGTAGAAGCGCCACCGTCTGTCAATTCATTAGCCATAAGAAATTCGCCGGTATCGCTCTTTACCAGAAACGGGGCCGTTGTCCAATCCCTGACGAAATCCTGGTCACACAAGTTTTCTTCTATCATGACATTTATCATACCTAGAGCCAGAGCACCATCAGTACCCGGGCGAATCTGGAGCCAGAGGTCCGCCATCTCGGCTATCTCAATTTTCCGTGGGTCGATTACAATAAGTTTTGCCCCCTGTTCCAGTCCCCGCTTTATCAACGGAGCCAGAGCGGAGCGAGTGGCGTGAATATTATTGCCCCATATCAGTATGCAGGCGGAGCGTTCAAATTCAGCCATTCCCGCAGCCTGCATAGACCCCGGGTGGGCGTATGTATAAACCGAACAATTATCTCTGTGCCACTGGCATAAATTGGTTGTACCTATATTATTGGGTGTGCCAAAAGCATGAGCCAGTCTGTTTACCCAGGGTGACAATTCGTTCATCGGAGAACCACCCGGTCCGGCACGGGTGAAAGCAACCGCTTCAGGACCGAATTCTTCTTTTATCTCATTCAGTTTATCCGCAATAGTACTGAGAGCTTCATCCCAGCTTATCCTTTCCCACCCCGGGTCCGGGTCTCCTTTAGGATTTGTCCTGCGCACTGGATATTGTAACCGCTGTTTATTATATACCAGCTCGGGAGCAGCATAAGCCTTCGGGCATAAATTATTAGCAAGGAGATGTTGCTTGTCGGGGCTGACTCTGACAAATACTCCGTCTTCGATGTGAGCAACAGTCCGGCATAAACAGGAACAGGTAGCACAATAACCCCTGATTTCTTCCTGATTATGATTTTTATCCATTATTGATGACCCTCATTCATATGGTACCTGGTTTTACCTTTCAGCTTGTCATTTTTCAGGGTTTTCATTCTAATAGTGCGGTCTCCTATACACAATTACAACAGATAAGCCTGTAAAGCTTATCCTTAGGCTGGCTGCCTGCCGGGAAGCGTAAATAATAACATCTCAGCTAAAACGTCATCTCATACGCCATAAACGGGCTTCCTCTATCACGACTTGTTTTCTTAAATCTTCCCACGAGATTTCGGTCTTATAACTCTCAGCCCATACCAGACCGCCGATGAGAAGATGTCGCACTTACCGGTAGGCCAGCAGTCATAGCAAAACAAAATCCCACCAGAGCCCCAAATAAAGCGCTTGCCGTTAAATCAACGGTGCCTGTAAATCCTGAGCTAAAAAACGTCAGTACAGTACCGATTATGGCCCCAATCGCAACAATCACTACGCTGATAATAAACTTGGATTTCATTTTCACTTCTCCACTTACCTTAATTGAATCAATATTTAAGCATAATTTACGGTAAATATACTGGTATTAATAAGGGAATGTCAATAGCCA
>JAZFUA010000034.1:0-7238 GCA_036446975.1 Dehalococcoidales bacterium | reverse complement strand
CAATAATGGCTCCCGGTCTGACATCAAAGTGCTTGCGTATCAGGGCCACCAGGGCCTCCTCATCAAGTTCACTGGTGCCAAAAGTCTCCACCGAGATGGAGAGGGGATGAGCCACCCCGATAACATAAGCCAGCTGCACTTCCAGGCGGTCAGCCAGTCCGGCGGCCACCATATTCTTGGCAATATGTCGGGCAGCGTAAGCCGCCGAGCGGTCAACCTTGGTCGGGTCTTTACCCGAGAAAGCGCCGCCGCCATGCCGGGCAATACCCCCGTATGTATCGACCAGAATCTTGCGACCGGTAAAACCGGTATCCGATACCGGCCCGCCAATGACGAAACGCCCGGTAGCATTAACATAGAACTCGGTCTCATCATCTATCAATTCGGCCGGCACAATTACCTTGATGACCTTTTCAATTATATCGTTCCTCATTTGGGCAGAGTCGATATCTGGGTCATGCTGAGCCGCAATCACCACATTGGTAACCCGTTTTGGTTTTCCCATACTGTATTCAACGGAAACCTGTGATTTACCATCGGGACGGAGGTAAGGCAGGGTTTTATCCTTTCTTACCTGGGCCAGGCGTTGGCAAAGTTTATGGGACAGGGATATCGGCAGGGGCATAAACTCCGGTGTCTCCTTACAGGCAAAACCGAACATCATCCCCTGGTCGCCGGCCCCAATCTTATCCAGGTCATCGGCAGAACCGTCCCCTTTGGCCTCCAGGGACTTGCTGACTCCCATATCTATATCAGCAGACTGGGCCGTAATACCGTTAAGTACACCGCAGGATTCATAATCAAACCCGTAATTGGGTGAATCATAACCGATATCTTTAATCACTCCGCGCACCACACCGGGAATATCCACATAGCAACTGGTGGTAATTTCTCCCAGCACCATTACCATACCCGTGGTTGTCGCTACCTCGCAGGCAACCCGTCCCATCGGGTCCTGCTCCATAATAGCATCCAGAATAGCGTCTGATATTTGGTCGCAGAGTTTATCCGGATGCCCCTCGGTAACCGATTCCGAGGTAAGCACATATTTAGGTGAACTGCTGAAACTGTTGGTCATTCTCTCTCCCTTCTATGTTCCTTCCTGCCAACTGGTCAGGTAGCGTTCTTGCTCAGAAGTTAGAGTATCAATGCTGATACCCATCGAGTCCAGTTTTAACCTGGCCACCAGCTTGTCAATATCTTCGGGTACCGGGTAAACCTTTGGTTCGAGGTTGTCCCTGTTCTTGACCATATATTCCAGGCAAAGAGCCTGGTTGGCAAAGCTCATATCCATAACGCTGGCCGGGTGCCCTTCAGCCGCCGCCAGATTAATCAATCTGCCCTCACCCAGCAGGAAAAGGAACCGACCGTCTTTCATAGCATATTCCTCAACAAAAGGACGTATCTTACGTTTGCCACTGGACATATTCTCAAGGGCCGGGATATTAATCTCGGCGGTAAAATGGCCGCTGTTGGCCAGTATTGCCCCGTCTTTCATGACTTTGAGATGGGCTTCATCGATGACATTTTTATCCCCGGTCAGGGTAATAAAAATGTCGCCTTCCCGGACCGCATACATCAAGGGCATTACCTGAAAACCCTCCATGGTTGCTTCAAGAGCCCGCACCGGCTGCACTTCAACAACAATCACGTGCGCCCCCATCCCCTTGGCCCTCATGGCTACGCCCCGTCCGCACCAGCCGTAACCGCAAATAACAACCTTTTTCCCCGCCCAGAGGATATTGGTCGCCCGGGTAATGCCATCAATGGTACTCTGCCCGGTGCCGTAGCGGTTATCAAAAAGTGACTTGGTCTGGGCATCGTTTACCGCAATCACGGGGTACTTTAGTCCCCCCTCATTGTCCAGACTGCGATACCTGATGACACCGGTGGTAGTTTCCTCGGTACAACCGATAACATCTTTTATTAAATCAGTCCGCTTGGTATGAATTGTAGTACCCATATCAGCGCCATCGTCTATCGTCAGGTGAGGTCTGCTATCAAGGGTAATATTGATGTGCTTATAGTAGGTCAGCTCATCCTCCCCTTTTATGGCGTAAGTGGGAATGCCGTACTCCACCAGAGCGGCGGCGGCATCGTCCTGGGTACTGAGAGGATTAGAAGCACAGAGGATTGTATCAGCCCCGCCTGCCTGTAAAGCCAGAACCAGATTGGCCGTTTCCGTGGTAACGTGCTGGCAAGCGGCAATCCGGATGCCGCTAAAAGGCTTCTCCCGGGCGAATCGCTCCGAAATGAGCTTGACCACCGGCATCTCTCGGGCAGCCCACTCAATCCGCTGCCTGCCCGCTTCAGCCAGAGAAATGTCCTTAACATCATAATTCCTGTTTGAACTCAATTACTGCTCCTCGTTTTTATTACCTGCCCTTTGGTCGGCCGCCCTTGTGAAGACGGGGGTTTTCGGCGGGGCAACTATCCAGGGCTACCGGGCAGTCCAGGCAGGTTTCCCGGCCGTACTCTTTACACCCGTCCAGCCAGGGCACATCACCGTTAAACTGGCCGTGTAAAGGGTGCTTCTTCGCCTCATCCCCTGGGGGTCTTCCTGCTTTACTCATCCGGCATTCCCTGCTGTAAAATAATACCCCTCTCCTGAGCTAATATTTTATCAGAAAATCGATCGGAAATTCGCCTGAATAAATAAATTTTATAAAATTACAAAAGCCAGCCGGGTAAAATACCTTGGTTCTGGTCAAAAGTTACCTGGTATTGGCATTATCTATTTTTATTTTTAAACTGCTCCGCCCTGTTTATCGCTTGAATTGTTCAACTACCCCGTTGGGTAAATAAGATGTGCCCGTAACCACCGGGTTCTGTTGGTAATCACTCCCCCCTGGTATAAGCGGGCCTCTTTTCCGGGCAGACTCAACTTAGTGAGCGTTTGTTAGGATATCGTGCCTTAAAGGCCACCACTTAACACCATTAATATATTGTAGCATATATTTCTCAATAATGGCTGCCTGCTCGTTCAAATCCTGGCCAGATTTAAGCTTCTCCGGGAGTCGTAAATCTTTATTCCAACCCATAAACCTGCCGGGGTGCCAGGTATTGCGGAAACCTGTCCATCAATTCCAAACGCAGCAGATAGCAGAAATGACAGGCATCAACATACTCATCTTTATGTTCAACACCGGATTCTTTAGCCAGAAGAGCCGGCCCTCCCCTAACCAGAGGCCCGCAGATTGGATGCAAATCAGCATCATAACTCCGGACTATCTCAGATAGAGGAGTCTCCCGCATATTACCCATACTCAATCCCTGACAGAGATGAATATTACCATACGGGTCGAGATGGACCCTCTTCGGAGAGCCGAGTTCCTCGTAAGGACAGGCTGTAAATTCCTCCCACCACCTTTGGGGAAGTCCTTCAGTCAATTTCTCCGCGGCTCTGCCCCGAAACATAATACCCCCGCCAATAACCGGCTCTCCCTTGCCATGTTCCTTATCTACACCTGTAATAACGGTCGGCTTTTCAATCCGGATTTCAGAGGCAGATATGCCCAATTTCCTGGCTGCGTTAAGGGTATGCCTGGCCGGATTATCCTTTTCATCTCCATAGTGAAGGGGGTCATTGCTGATGCTGAGGTTTGAGATTCCCAGCTCGTAAAGGGGTCTCAACCAGATTTCAGCGTCTTCTTCAGATGTAGCGTAATACCCGTTGGTTACGATACCGGCTTCGAATCCCATATTACGGGCCATTTTAATCCCCTCAAGCATCAGGGGATAGAATAAGAATGGCTCGCCTCCCTCGAAGAATATCATATTCACCGAGTCTATTTTAGCTGCTTCATCAAGAGCCTCCCGTATCTGGCTCAGAGTGAAGGTGCCTTTAGCGCTCGGGCTGCTGTATAGAAAACAATGGTCGCAGGCTGAATTACACTTGTAGGTCAGCAGAAAATGTAGTCCCGTTAGCATAATACCTCACCCCTGTAACCCTTCTCACAAAATCAGATCAAGTTCAATCTCGTCCCTGAAATGATTACATATAGCCACCGGTCGGCTCCGGCAACTTCTGATATTCTTCTTTAGATTCAATAATATCCCAGATTAGCTTGATAAGCTCTCTCAGCCTGTCAGCCTTCTCATTTTCGTTGATATTGATTATTTTGGCCTCCCACCATAACTCTTTGATGCCGGAGTCATCTTCAATTTTAAAGTAATAGCTGCTATATGGGATAATAATTCCCGCAGGTTCCCCTGGAGCAACATTAACAGAATATTCTTCGGGGTAATCAAAGAAAGCAATTTCAACCATCTTTTGATGGATTTTATCCAATTCTTCTTCGGTTAATGATAAGTCTACTGTAACGGACGGGTCACCAATCATATCCCTCGTGTAAGTCCCCTCAAAGGTGTTTAACTCATTTTTTGCCCCGACGCCGTATCTGAATATCAGATTAAAATCTGATTGTGCCGGAGGAACACTGCAAGCCACCATCCCCAGAACTGCAACCACCAAAACAATACTTACTGTGAATATCCAGCCTTTTTTCACCTTAACTCCTCACCCGGTATAAGATTCGGCCAGCTCGAAATACTTTTTGGCCGCTCCCAGAATTTGTACCTTTTCCTCCTCTGAAATGCGGGGGTCATCCAGCTTAAAACCCTCTGCTTTTCCCTGCCCGTAAGCCCGGTAACACTTGTAAAAGTTAAGCAATTGGAGCAGTTCCTCGTCCTGGCTGGCTGCCACATAAGCATTAAGAAAGCTCCGGGACAGGTCAGCCCGTCCGTAGTTGTCCAGGTCCATAGCCAGAAAAGCAATCTCCGAGGCGACATCACAATACCTGAAGCGGTCATTAAACTCAATGCAGTCATAAATACAGATGTCATCGCTGAAGCAAATGTGACTGGCTTGAAGGGCTCCATGGCAGTCCCTGATTTTACTATCGGCTACCCTCTTTCGGAATATATAGGCATTAGCCTCAATGAAAGCGCTGGTATAGTCTTTAATATGGCGGTAGCTTTTTTGAGAAATAGTGTTGCCGATATACTGTACCGTCTGGCTGAAATTTTCTTCGGTACTGGTGATGATAGCATCATGTTCGCCAAAGAAACTGATGGTAGGGCCAGTCTCAGCTTCCCGGTGAAAGCCGGCTATTTTTTCAGCTACAGCGGCTATCATTTCCGCTGAGACCTTATTGCGGGTCAGCAGCGCATCCAGCATCGCTTCCCGAGGGAGGTAGCGTATTTTTACTGCGTATTCAATGACTCCCCCCTTGCCTTCTATCCTGATATCAGCCTTGTCCTGGTTGATAGAGACCATACCCAGATAGGCATCAGGACAGAGACGCCGGTTAAGTTCCACCTCCCGCCGACAGTAAAACTGGCGTTTCTCCAGGGTAGTGTAGTCCAGGTAGCCCAGGTCGACCGGCTTCTTCACCTTATATACATAGTCACCGGTCAGGAAAACGAAAGACTTTTGAGTCTGCACCATCTCGACTCCCGTTGAAGCATCGGGGTAAGCCTCAGGGTTGAGAAGCGCCTGCACCATTTCCGGCAGCTCGTTCATAGAACCTCCCGTTTAATAGAATCTTTTTGAGGAACAATATACAACAGATTCAGTGATTTTGTAGCTCCAGGTCAGAGTCAGGCTTTCTCTGCCTTCCTCTTTTCCTCCAGCTTCTTCTTCTTGCGACGATGCTTTTCAACTGCCACTCTTTTTGACTTGTTCATATTTTTCAACTCACCTTTCTTAAAGATACTTCTTTCTCATTGTTTGCGATAGTTCAGTAAGTAGTTCCAGTGCCCGCCCGGTAACCTCCACAGATAAAAGGGCAAAGCCGTCACTGGGTGTCAGCAGTCCCTGCTCAATCAGTTGCCGGAAAGGGATTCCGTTTCTGGTGAAGGGAGCCATAGCTTCCTCGAGGCGGTCTTTCAGGCTGGCTACCGTTTCTCCCTTTAAGCACTCTTCATCATTGGGGACGATTCCCCAGGCAATAGCTCCGCCCCTGTCCAGAAACCGCTTTACCTCGGACGGATAGAGACTCAATGATTCGGCATAGTAATAGGCATCGAAATTTATCACATCCACATCGGTATCCATCAGGACAGACCAGTCGGTATTGCCGCAGCAGTGGACCCCCTTTATTCCGCTGATACCGCCAAAAACTTCCTGCAGCAGACTGATTACCTTTTCCCGGGACAGTCCCACCAGGGCGCTGGAGCCGTACGACTGCATGTAAGGCTCGTCAACGAAAATAATGGTCAGCGGGGAGACCCTTTTAAGAACGCTTTCCTGCCAGGCTGCCCTCAGCCTCAGCATCTTGGCCGCTGCGTCAGAAAGAGTGTCGTCCCAGATTATGGCCTTGCCCTCATTATCCGCAATCGTCAGACCCCAGGTGACCGGCCCGGTTACCTGCCCCTTTACCGCCCGGGGGGAGATGCCCAGTTCCAGGAAAGCCGCCAGCCCGGCGCCATAGTCCGGACTGATGGAGAATTTTTCAAAATCGTTCTCCAAGTAGGCAGTATACAGTCTCTCCAGGGGCTTGTCTATGTCCTGGGAGCGGTCAACATGGATTTTATCCCCCGCAATGACTATCCCGGGAAACCCCTCGCTGAACTGGGCATACATGTTCTCCAGGAAGCTGCGTTTGGGCAATTGAGGCCAGGCCGGAATGTCTTTCAGGTAACGGACAACCTGTGAGCACGCCTCTGAAGGGTCGGTCTGAGGCATGCTCCCAACGACAGTAGGTAAAAAACCGAACTTGGTATCAGGCATTTTAAGCATCCTTTACTGTATTATAACTCATTGCAGCCGCCACTAATTCCCCCCGTCATTGCGAGCCCCCGGTTATTACCGGGCGTGTCAATCTCAAATTCAATTGTCATTACTGCGAAAGTGGGAATCCGTATCATCCCCCAACCCCTGTCATTGCGAGACCCCGATATAGTCGGGGCGAAGCAATCCGTCTCCCCCTCTGTCATTGCGAGGAGTCCCGATTTCATCGGGACTCCGTGGCAATCTGGGAGGTGGGGAATACCCTTCTCCCACGCAGATTATTTTAAATATTTACCAATCAGTAGATTGAGCTTTTCCTTCTGTTCCGGCGGTATCATCTCCGGGGCGGTAACAATTGCCGTGGCTAACGCCGTCGGACAGGAACAGTCTCGCTTCCCCCCTATCCGGCTCACCGCCAGCATAATAATGTTCTTGGCGGTATCGACATTATGGCGCATGGTGTTAAGGATAACATCCACCGTAATCGCCTCGGCGCTCTCCCACC
>JAZFUA010000033.1:0-13134 GCA_036446975.1 Dehalococcoidales bacterium | reverse complement strand
ATTACTAATCGGAAGTAGTTAATATCAACCAGGTTACCAAGAGCCCGCACCGGTTGATTGGTTAAACTTTCCCCAAGGCGTGATGCCAGGTCTGTCTCAATTTCCGGGGATGACAGGTAGTCATTGCACCCATTTTTGATGTCTTCATCTTCCATATCACCAACAATAAAGTGGCAGGATTCATGGCTGGTGACACTGCAATCTGTTTCAAAGCCGCTCAGGTCCCTGTTTATCAAGCCGGAAAGAATCCCGGTAAAGACGCCGGCGTGGTAGTAACAAATTGGGCTTTGAAGGCCGGTTATACCGGCACACTCTACACAGTTATCAAAGCTGATATTTATTCTAAGCGGGTCAATATCCAGCTCCACTATTTCCAGGTTGCCCTCATTAGCCTGAGCCATTATCGATGAGAATACCTTTTTTACTATTTGTCCCAGGTTGGTTAGAGCCCTGGCTCTCGGCCAGTATTCAAACTTCCAAAAATAATCAGCCGGCATACCCAGTTTTCTTACTATGATATCGGCATTCCTCCGGGCTGATGAATAAGCCGCTCCGTATAATTGTCCCGGCAAAGCAGGATTTGATTCCACCAGAGACAGTAATCTGGATTGGGGGAGATAAAGGTCAATAGAGTCGCCCATCTCAGGCCTTAACACGTCCCGTTTTTTCATAACGCCAGCCAGAAGAGATGCCCAGGCCTGGTCGATAATTCTCTCCATTAATCCCCTTCCACCAACTTTAGTTCTCCGGCCATTGTCCTTTTTACAATATTATATCCCCACTCGTCCTCTTTATGGTGGGTGTAGAGTCCCACAGCAATTATCAGGTATCCATAAATAAACAGCACCTCGGGAACTTTAAGATACAGACTGGAATCTTCGGCCAGCAACCGGGGGAACAGCTTGGTAATCGTCTGGAACAAATAGTCGAACAGAGTAAAAAACACGATACCAAATATAACCACTGTGAATGTCAGACTCTGTCTTTGATGAGATTTCAGATATTGAATGTATAACCAGAGGACCGGCATCAGGATAATAATTAAAGCAGCATCAAAGATACGAATGGTGATGTGTGAAATCAGGGATAATCCCAGAGTTGAGATTTCCTTTAATAAATCTACCACGGGGAATACAGCCAGAAAAATAGAAAAAATGGCCGTCAGGGTAAAGATAATCCAACCCTTCCTGTTTAGCTGCCGGATGTCTATTACCTTCAGCAGGTTAATACAGAACAAGAAAAGCATAGCGTAATTGATAAACTGGACGATGGGTATAATACGAAATATCTCAGTATCTCCCAACTGTGTTTCAAGTTGAGGTAACAAAAGCGGGGAGTAAGATAATAACAGGACGATGGCAAACGCATAGATTAAGAGAAATAGAGAGAGGAAAAGGAAAGCCGCCTTGAGCTGCTTCCGATAGGAAAAAGACACATACAGGGCAAGGAAAGAACCGATTAAGAGGGAGAGAGGCTCCATCACGTCAACATAAGTAGTCCAGACTCCAGCCGGCAGAAATATGACAAGAAGTGCCGGAATTGCCAGTAACGGCAGGGCTATTTTTAAAAAGAGTGTATGAGTCATACTTAACCTTTATTGGTTATCTTATCATAATTTCCTCAGTTAGCGTCATCCTGTCAGGAAAATTAACGCTGGTACTGATGTGCCTGCAATGATACAATTAAAGGGGTTACTTTCTTGTGGATAAGGGGGATTATGGGTCATACAATAGAAGCCGGCCATCAACACCGGCTGTTACAACAAAGGCTGGACCGGATGCTTACCGGCGCGCCGGATTCACCTGTATTCATGAAAATATTAAAGATTCTGTTTTCTGATGATGAAGCTGAGCTGGCCAGAAAAATTCCAAGTCAGATGACTTCAATTGAGAAGTTATCCCGAAAGCTGGGTATAGATTCGGAAAGACTCGGCAATAAAATGACGGAGATGGCACAAAGAGGACTGATAATTGACCTGGAGCACAACGGACAACGCTATGTTGCTTTACCACCGGTGGTAATCGGGTTTTTTGAATTTGTTTTCATGCGTACTCGTGATGATATGCCGATGAAAGAACTGGCCCACCTCTTTGAAGAATACTTTAAAGATCCCAGGTTTGCAGATTCAGCCTTCCGGGGACAAACTCAATTATTCCGCTCTCTGGTTAATGAAGAGGCCCTTCCCGTGGATGACCATATAGAGATACTTGACTGGGAAAGGGCGAGTAACATTGTGCAGTCGGCATCATCTTACGCAGTTGGAATCTGCCAGTGCCATCACACCGCGGTTCACCTGGAGAATGCCTGCGAAAGGGACGAGATGGTATGCCTCTCCCTGAACTATGCAGCCGAGTCTATGGTGAAGAGTGGAATTGCCCAACCTATCAATACAGCCAGGGCCATGCAGATTCTGGAAGCTTCTAAACTGGCCGGACTGGCTCAGACGGGTGACAATGTTCAAAAAAAGGTCAGCTTCATATGTAACTGCTGCGGCTGTTGCTGCCATTTAATGCGGGGGATAAAAAATTTTAATATCCGTAATGTCATAGTCAGCTCTAACTGGATTATGCAGGTTGACCTCTCCAAATGTAATGGCTGCGGTAAGTGTGCCGAAGCCTGCCCGGTTGAGGTTATAGATATTGCCAGGGAGAGGATAGATAACAAAGAACGGAGATGGGCCGTTCACCATAAAGAGCTTTGTCTCGGGTGTGGCGTCTGCTACAGCACCTGTAAATTTGGGGCTCTTAAATTAGTGCATCGTGAAAAGAGTGTTATTACTCCGGAAACTGCTTTTGATAAAGTGGTCTCAATGGCTCTTGAGAGAGGTAAATTGGGCGACCTTATTTTTAATGACCATGACAAATTAAGCCATCGGGCATTGGGAAGAATTATTGGAGTCTTGGAAAAAGCGCCACCGACAAAGGCACTGTTAGCTATCAAACCTCTCAGGTCGGTTTTTCTTAACGGGTTAGTTAACGCGGCGAAAAAACAATCGGGAGAAATCGCTGAAATAATGATGTAACAGGTAATCCGGATGACCTGCCTTCACAAAGGCCACTGCTCTTTGGGTCAGAATTTCCGGCATAACATCCTCTGGAAAAATGGGGCAGATACAATCAGGATTGGGTTAATACCGAAAACAAAATTACCAGGCTGGCGCCATTACCTTTGTAAAGGAAGCCGGCCTGGTAAAATATTTACCCTTAAAGAACAGCCGCTAAGGTTCTATCGCCAGACGTCTATGCTGTAGGCGGGGTCTATGTTAAGGCTGCGGCCGCCACTCCAATGGGCTGCTTCTTCACCCCCACCACTAACGATTATGCAGTTTTCAGCCGGATCGTTCATTGCCGGCACCTTGTAGTCATCGGGTAGCTCTTTCCAATGCTTGCCTGAAGTTCTTTCTATTCCCAGCCAGGCATTCGTCCGCATATCAGGCCATGAGTGGGTCTTGTACTCTTTTAGGGTCATAAAGCTTTCATTGTAAAGCCATTTGTATACCAGTTCTTTAGACGTAAAGCCATACTCATACAGGTGCTGGGCCATTTCGGGAAGCATGAAAAGTGTAATACCTCCCTCTCCTCCAGCCCAGAGGCCGGGGATGATATACTCCAGCCAGTTATGCGGGCCAGGCATACCTTTAACATCAAGCCGCCTGGCTATACCCCCGTGACCGCTCTTCTGAAGTGCCCGATATCCCCCCGGTGAGAACGGGACACGTTGCCCGCTAACTGAGGGAATCATTATGAGAACGCTCTCATCCTTCTTGAAGCCATATTCTTCGTTTAAACCTTTCCAGCCCGGTGGTAAGGCGTCTGCGTTCTCGGGGATGCAGTTGTTAAGGGAGCTCCCCCAGACCCCGCAGTTGTTTACGCTTGGAATATTGCCACCGAGGTTACGCCACATCAGCTCAGCGGCCCGGCCGATAGACCTGTTAGCCGGGTTACCCGGGCCAAGGATGTTAACATCGAAGTTCATATCTATTTCTTTGGAGATGGGCCCACTGACACAAAAGCCTGAACTGCCCCGGCCATCACCGCAGCCACCCCCTGATTCGGCCATGGCAAGCAGCACAGGCAGGTCCTCCGGCTTACAGCCGGCCATTACGGCAATAGTGGCCACCTTTTCCACGGTAGCCGTTCGTCTCATGGGCAGGAACCGGACTGCATCTCCTTTCTTTCCCGAGTTTCCCATCTGTACTGATCTGTCACTAAGTCTGTGATCGGTCTGGAAAGTTATCACCTCATCCGGTTTATGGCTGGTGCCACTGAGCATCTTCTGCACCCGTTCCTCGGTAGGGACTCTTATGGGAAGACCGTCCGAATAGAGGGCGATTGAGGCATTTTGCAAGGTGGGGATTTTCTCTGTCTGCTGGTAGAAGTCCTCTGCTTGGTCCAGGGTACCTTCAAAGAGTACCCTTTTATCCGGCTCTTCCCACCTGCCGCTTTCCTTTTCCTCATCGGTTAAGGGGCGGGTCAGGGCTTCCATCAAAGGCTCGATGAAGCTGTCCACATCTTCAGGTCCGGGAACGGTACGGGAAGCGTGTACGCATCGTAAATGGGGAACACCATTTAGCCTGGCCGCTTGCTTCCAGCACTCATCCTGGTCTCCATAAATGATGAATACACTGGGGATGCCGGCTTCCTCAATTGATGCTAGGTGGGGCAACTGCTCCCATATGGCACCGTGTCACCAGACTACCCCTCGTACCAGGGCGTCAGCTGTTTTCATTTCCTCTTCAGACAGGGCAATACTTCCTGCGATTGTTTGGTGAGGAGCCGCTCGGGTGATTTTCCAGTTCACATTAGGATATTTTTCCTGCAGCTTTTTCGGTAACGGTATCAGGATATCCTGCTCACCTCCGGCACCGATGCTTAAATAGATAGTTTTGCCATCAAGTGAGTTAAGTCTTGGCGCCAGGGGATACTGATCCACCGGCTCATGGATACCAACCGGATTGAGACATTTATAAACTTTATCTGCTGCCATTGTTACCCTCCTCGGATTTATTCGTTTGCCTTATGCTACCAGAATCAGTCCTTATTTTGAAGCACTACTTTAACCCTGTCAAACATGAGTATCTGTCAGGCGTGAAATTAATGAAATAAAAAAGGCTGGCGGCTGAGAATTTTCACAATGTTAACACATTGAATTCGGAAATGGCAAAGAATTGTCTTTGTTGAGTATTAATGTCCTGCCTGTGCCGGGAGTTACTTCCGCTGCATTGCCTTTAGTTCTTCCACGGGAATGTGGCAGTAAATGATATGTTCAGACGAGTCCGGTCCGCTGTGGGCGGTTGGTGGAGTATTGTCACAGATAGCCCCTATCTTGCGGGGGCAGCGCCCGGTGAAAAAGCAGCCTTGAAAGCGTTCCCGGAGAGTTGGTACCGCGCCCGGAAGCCGTATACCATCTAATGTAGCGTCCGGGTCAGGTATGGGCGCAGCCGATAGAAGCGCCTCTGTGTACGGATGTGATGGTGGGTTCAGCACGTATTTTGCGGGTCCTGATTCAGCAACATGCCCGGCGTACAGCACCAGGATATCATCGGAGACATATCTCACAACTCCCAAATCATGGGATATGAAGATGTATGAAGTGCCTTTCTCTCTTTGATGTTTGTCCAGCAATTCGAGCACTTGGGCCTGGATGGAGACATCCAGTGATGAAACCGCCTCATCGGCTACAATCAGGTCAGCCTTACCTGCGAAGGCACTTGCCAGGGCAACCCGTTGTTGTTCGCCACCACTTAGCTCACCGGGTAACCGCTCCATGTAGGCAGGCGCCAGACCAACAGCCTGTAACAGCTCGATGGCGTACTCGCGACTTTCCTTTCGACTCATGTTGGCATGCTTTTGCAGTGAACGCAGGATGGGATGGCTTATAGGGAGCCATGGATTGAGGGAGGCAGTCGGGTTTTGGAATACCATTCGAAGGGCAGCCTTCTGCTCATGGCTCCTGTCCTCCACACCGGGAGCCAGATCTTCCTCCCGCAACCGCAGTTCACCCCGATTTCGTTCGGTCAGTCCCGTTATTATCCGGGCAACAGTCGTCTTTCCGGAACCGCTTTCACCCACTATGCCAAGAGTACGGCCAGCCCTTACTTCGAGATTAACATCCACCACCGCCCGTACCGGCGGTTTCACCCGTGGACCGAAGAACAGATATTTCCGCTGCCACTGTCCGTAGAACCGTCGCAGGCCCTTGGCTGTGAGCACCGGGGTAGTGGTCTGGCGAATATCATAGCGTGTCTCAGTTTCTCCCCAGATTCCCGGCGTGACATCATTCCAGAAGAAGCAGCGCGACTGGCGTAAATTTCCCGTATCTGATATACCCGGTGCCTCTGTCCGGCAACGCTCCTGTGCCATGGGACATCGTGGGGAGAACAGACAGGCATCGATGTTGTCCTTGGCGGCATCGTAAATTGTGCCGGGAATGCCGATAAGCCTGTCGATTGTCCCATCATGAGAAGGCGGCTGGGGAACACAGGTTAACAGACCTGCGGTATAGGGATGCTGAGGGTTCTTGAATAGTTCGTGCACCGATGCTTGCTCAATTATCTGGCCGGCATACATCACGGCCACACGGTCAGCCACACGGGCTATCACTCCCAGGTTGTGACTGACATACAGGATGCCAGCCCTGACGCGCTTCTTGAGGTCAACCACCAGGTCCAGGATGGTGGCCTCTGTAGTTACGTCAAGGCCGGTGGTAGGCTCATCCATTATCAGAAGGTCGGGGTCGCAGGCCAGTGCCATGGCAATTACGATTCGCTGCTGCATCCCACCGCTAAGCTGGTGGGGATAACTTCTGCCGATGCCGTCCGGATCGGCCAGACCAACGCTGTCAAAGAGTTCAATGGTACGGTTCTTAGCTTGCTCGGAGTCCAGTCCAAGGTTTCCCCGCAGAACTTCCTTCACCTGAGGCCCGACTCTCATGGAGGGATTGAGTGATGTGCCTGGGTCCTGGTAAACCATTGCGACTCGGTCGCCCCTCAGCCGGTAGAGTTCAGAGGCAGACATGTTGAGGATGTCATTGCCTTCAAAGTGAATATCACCTTCCACACTGTTGATTCCCGGGAGATACCCCATGACGGCATAGGCGACAGTGGATTTTCCACATCCTGACTCGCCCACTACCCCGAGAACTTCACCGTGTCTGACCTCAAAAGAAGCATCGCGTACGGCACGGATAGTGCCCAGTGGTGTATAGAAAGTGACCGCCAGCCGGTTTACCTGTATCAGCTGGGCTATGTCTGTATCTTGTTTGTTCATAGCTCCTTTTCTCCCTGGGGTAGTCTGCGAGCCTGCCTGATGCCGTCAGACAGAAGATTTACCCCGATGACAAGTGAAGCGACAGCAACTGACGGAGCCAGTGCCACCCAGGGTGCGAGTACGATAAATCTCCTGCTCTCGCTTATCATTAGACCCCAGTCAGGTGAGGGTGGCTGTACGCCGAGACCAAGGAATCCAAGGGAAGATGCCAGGAGAATCGCGTAACTCAGCCGTACTGACCCTTCTACGATAAGGACGGGTATGGCATTGGGCAGAATTTCCCTGAAGATAATATATACCTGGTTTTCGCCCCGCATACGGGCGCTCTGGACGAACTCCTGCGTCTTCAGTGCCAATGTGATACTCCTCATTACCCGGGAAACAGGCGCTATGAAGACAATACCAATTGTTAGCACAATATTGACTCTGCTGGCGCCGAGGCTGGTAAGTATTAGCAGGGCCATAAGTAAGGACGGAAATGACATCAGCCCGTCCATTATACGCATGACGACCTCGTCAGTTTTGCCGCCCTTGTAACCACTGCTCATACCCACCAGGGTGCCTAAAGCAATACCGAGAGCTGCCCCGGCAACCGATATCCCGATGATAGAACGGGCACCACTCATAACCCGGCTCAGGATATCTCGCCCAAACTGGTCGGTACCCAGCCAGAATTGTGATGATGGGCTCTCCAGTTGATTGTCCAGATGGAAATCGGTTGCCGGGTAGGGTGCCAATAGGGGGCCAATAAAAGCAAGCAAGAGATATAACATCACGATCGGCAGTCCTATCCGTCCTCCAGGAGTGCGGAGGGCCAGCCTGAACAGATATAGCAGGGAATGCCCGAGTTCAGCTATCTTCGCACCTCCGGCACGGAGTAAACCTGACAGGGTGATTCTATTTATGGATGCATTTGCCATCACGATATCCTGATCCTTGGATTGAGAATGCCGTAGCTCAAGTCTGCCGCCAGATTGCTGAGTGAAAAGGTCACCGCTATAAGTAGCGCCAGGGCCTGTAACAGAGGAACATCGCGGCTCTGGATCGAGACCAGAAGCAGTCTGCCGAGACCCGGATAGGCAAAGACATTCTCCACAATAATCAGCCCGCCGAACATCCACCCAACATTGATGGCGATGACGCTGATTGTCGGCAGCATGGCATTGGGGATGACGTGCCTGAAGATGACCTGGCGCATGGGCAGACCCTTTAGTATGGCGGTACGCACATAATTTTCCTGCATTACCTCAATCACATTCGCCCGGGTCATCCGCATGATGTAAGCGAACAAGACACCGGTCAAAGTGAGAGTTGGTAAAATCAGGATTAAAGGTCTTGTCAGCGGACTGGTACCCGGGAGTATGATGCTGGATGAAGGCAGCCAGTGAAGAGTGGAACCGAAGATGACCATGAGTGTTACTCCGGTTACAAACTCAGGCAGGGAGATTCCGGCCAGGCTTATGGCACTTACAACCTGGTCTCCGACCGAGTTGCTGCGCACTCCCGCCCATACGCCGGTGGCTACCGCCGTGGGTACCGCGACCAGGAAAGCAAATACAGCCAGGACAAGCGAGTTGAATAGCCTCGGCTTTATAATCTCTATAACCGGCCGGTTCTGAAGATAGGAATCGCCAAGGTCACCACGCAGGGCATTGCTAACCCAGCCAAGATACCGGATGTGGGCCGGTCGATTCAGGTCTAGTTTCTCACGCACCGCTTCCAGGTTCTCGGCAGTGGCTCCTTGTCCAAGAATATGCCAGGCAACATCGCCGGGCAGGACCTCGGTAACGGCAAAAATAGCCACTGAAACCACCAGGAGTGTAATGGCAATGAGGCCGAAGCGTACTATAAGAAACCGCAGCATAAAAGTATAATCAACCTTCTATTAAGATTTCCGCACTTACCGGTACGGGCGGAGTGGCTGCCGGTTTATCGCCGGCAGCAGGCTTATCACTCCGCCCATTTGAAGACACTCTTTTCTGTTGTTAGTGACCTTTATTCGTTATCCAGCCACGCTTCGTACAGAGGCAGCCAGTTATTGGGATGGGCACTGATTCCCCTGACATTGTCTCTCATACCTACGAAGATAGGCCTGAACACGGCAATAATACGCGATGCGTCATCAATCAGGATGCGTTGTACTTCCCCGTAGGTTGCCTTGCGCTGGGCAAGGTCAACTTCGCCACGAGCCCGAATAATTAATTCGTCCAGCTCAGGGATACACATAAATGTCTCATTCCACGGACCATCACAAAGGTAAACGATGCTAAGAGAAGCGTCCGGAGGACGTCCGTTCCAGCCAACCATGGTAAACGGCTCAGCCATCCATACACTTGACCAGTAGACATCTTCGGGACTCCGCTTTATGGTAACCCGAATCCCAGCTGGGGCAGCTGATTCCTTGAAGGCTACTGCCATCTCGTCCATCCCCTCCGTTATGCTGCTGGTATGAAGGGTAACATCTATGCCGTCCGGGTATCCGGCCTCGGTGAGCAATCGTTTGGCTTTTTCGACATCGTAAGGCGGGATTGGCTGGGTTGAGTCATAATGGGGGTCGGTTGGTGGAATGGTGGTATCGTTCCCAATTATTCCCCGTCCGAACAGGGCCGTTGTGCGTATCGCTTCCCGGTCCGTTGCCGCCTGAATTGCCTGCCGCAGCAATTTATTATCGAACGGCGGCATATCTACTCTCATTGCCATGTTGAGGTAGGCTGAGCTGGCCACCTCGGATATCACCACTCCGGGCGCCGCTTTGGCAGCATTGATGGAGATTGCTTGAATTTCTTGATAAACATCGACGGCGCCTGACTTGAGGGCTTCCAACCTGGTCTCAGGTTCAGGCATGTAGTAGAATATCACCTCATCGAGGTAAGGGAGTCCCTCGTCCCAGTAATCGGGGTTACGCTTGAAGACCGAGCGCTCACCCGGTAGGTGCTCCACCATTATGAAAGGGCCTGTCCCGAACTCTTCAGTGGCGAACCGCTCAGGGTCAATGTCAGAAGGAAGAACTCTTGCCTGGTAAATTGACAGGCTATCCGGTAGGAAAGAGTTGGGGTCATTGAGCTCGAAGCGGACGGTGTAATCATTCACCTTGACGATTTTGTTGATAGAGCTAAGTGACGCTCTGGCAGGAGAGCCGGTCTCCTCGTCGAGCAAACGCTCGAAGGTGAAGACAACATCATCTGCATTGAATGTTTTGCCATGATGGAACTTGACACCTTTACGCAAATTGAATGTCCATGCCGTCAGGTCGTCATTGGGTTCCCACGATGTTGCCAGCATCGGCTTTAATGATGTATCGTGCTGGCGCAAGACCAGGTTGTCGTAGGTTTGCAGGGTGAAGGTACTGTCTGGTGTGGATGTCGCCATGGCGGGGTCTATTGTGTTAGTGTCCCCGACCTGCGCTACTCTCAGGGTGCCGCCGTATTTCGACTTCTCAACGGCCGGGGCGGTGGGTTCTGTTGGGGTTGGTTCCTCACTGGCGCAAGAAGAGAGCACCAGCAAGCCAGCCACCACCAGGCTTGCCAGCAGTAACATGTACTTGGGTAGACTTTTGATTGGTAACACTTGTGAATCCTCCTTTTTTAATTTGGGCCTGTAGCTCTTTTTCGTATTGCAACTCCGGTTCACCGCGGCAGTCACCAGGAAATTTTCTGGATTTTGACACAAACCACCTTTCTTCTCTTCAGACATGATTTTCCCCCCTTGAATGCATTTTGTGGAAAAAAGAATCAGCGACATGCTTTGAATAAAAGGTGGGGTTTTAGGCATGGGGGATGGGAAGGATTGGCCTGGAGACCAGAGTGAAGGGGAAGACCTATTTAATTTTATTCACATATTAATTCAATATGTGAACTTTACCTCCTCGAAAACTCGCTTAAATAAAAAATCAGTATTTAACTGTGCTTTATTTTCTGGGGCTTGGGGTAGTTTATCAAGCTGGGGGGGATATGTCAAATCAGTAGAGAGGAGATTAGGTCTAGTTGGGCCAGGTGCTAAGGGATGCTTAAAGCTGTTCAGGTAGTTTATTCTAAAAGCAGTCCATCGTGAGACCTTTCAATAACGACAATATACTCCATCACTGGCTTAATTAGTCTCGATGAAAATCTGGGAAAAACGGGCAGATGGAGAAAGCGAACTTAAAAGTTAGGCCCATCGTCTGGGACTATCCGCAGTAACATCAAGCCTGGGCCAAATTCTTGCTGAGTAATTCACTCCTGCCGCCGCCAGACCTCAAAGAAGATAACTCCAATCAGGATAATTCCGCCAAGTCCCAGCATGTAATATAACAGCATACTGTTTTTACTCTCTCCGTCACCGATGCCTGCATTTGGAGGTATCCTGCTGACCGGGCGGGAGGGTGCTGTTGCTTGTCCCTCCCCGTTATCAGGAGTCGTTGATGGCGAAGAATCAGGAGAAGAGAGTGTGGCAGCCAATTCAAATACTGAAAAAAGTTTTAGTAGTCTATTATTATCCTCATCGGTCTCAAGAATGATGTCGTGGATATCGACTATTGCCGATAGAGTATGACGGCCACCGGTGGCCACCCATACGAAAGAGCTTGTATCCGTGGCGCCGGGCCCTAATGCCTCAGCAGTTGAAATACCTAAATAATTATCATCGATGTAATAGCCGATGAAAAAGCTTTCGGCTGGTTTAACACCCTGATTCCAAACAGTAACGGTGAAGGTAACATTATCGCCTTCACCCGGTTCCCGTGGAGACAGGGTAATGTCTTTAATAACCAGGTCAGGGGGAATCGGGTATATTACCGTCTTTTCATTATTTTCCTCGTTACTCTCAACTATAAGGAGGTTTGTGTTGGCATTTACTCTGATGGTGTGCGAACCTTCCTGAACAGTCCAGGTGAAGGTGATGTTCTGGCTGCTGGCAGGTGCTATCGGGTTTATGCTGGAGGATGCCAGCTGAATGTCATCAATATAATAAGTAACCTGGGTTGAACCGGCCGGGCCCGTCCCCACATTCTTAATAGAGACCGAGAAGGTCATTGTTTCGCCAACCGATGGATTTTCGGGCGACCAGGTCAAGCTTTGGATAATCAGGTCAGGAATTTTAGTGCCTGAGAAGGTAACTGTCATCTCATTGTTACTCTCATCCCCCTCGGCTATCTGGTTAGTGCTATCAAGAACTACTCTTACCAGCTTCGAACCGCCATCGGCAGTCCAGGTGAAAGTTGTTACCACGGAGGCGTCAGCCTCTATTAGCGGAGTCCTCTTAGTGCCTGAGTCTTGACTGCCGACATAATAGCTGAGGGTTGAGGAGGAGGTATTGATTCTACCCTGATTGGTTATGGTGACACTGAATGTCACCGTTTCTCCAACCGATGACTCCTCCGGTTCCCAGGTTATACTTTCAATAATGAGGTCCGGAGAAATAGCCGGTAAATCGGCGGTTTTCCGGTTGTTGTTTTCATTGCTCTCTATTATCGAGTTACCGGGGTCGACAATAATTTCGACAATATGCGGGTTTTTCTGAGCAGCCCAGATAAAAGTGGTGCTGCCTGTGTCTCCCGAGGCTAATGTACCTAGCGATTTGGAGTCCAGCCGGGTACCGTCCATATGAAAGGCTACCAGGGGATTGACAGCTTTGCCCTCACCCTGATTCATTATCGTAGCTAAGAAGGTGACATTGGCGCCATCATATGGGTCTGTCGGAGACCAGGTGATTGTTTGAATAATGAGGTCGGGAGTAAGAGTGGATATTGTTACGCTTTTCTCGTTATTGGTATAATCAGTCTCACGAATCGCCTTATCCTCATTTATAATCATCTGGATTTGATGAAAACCCTGCCCGGCTGTCCAGGTAAATTCGGTGCTAAAGGAGTCACCGGCCTCCAGACTGTCAA
>JAZFUA010000032.1:0-10055 GCA_036446975.1 Dehalococcoidales bacterium | reverse complement strand
TTGTTGGCCTGACCGGCTGCCAGGCAGATATCGCAGATAGTGAGGAGCCTCCGGTATCACATGGTGGCCTAACCACGGATTATATCAGCCTGATAGACAATCTGCGCCAAGCCGGAGCAACAGTTGAACCTGCTGGAGAATTAACCCAGCCTTTTTTCTCTGTCAGCGGCAGGGTAATAGTTGTCAGCGGTGGCGATGTTCAGGTCTTCGAGTATGCGGATGGAGCCGCAGCCGAAGCTGAAGTAGCACTTGTCTCACCCGATGGTAGTTCAATCGGCACATCAATGGTAAGCTGGATAGCGTCACCTCACTTTTACCAGGCGGGTAGATTGATTGTGCTATATGTCGGTGACGGCACGGATGTAATAAATGTGCTGGAAGCTGTGCTGGGTCAACAGTTTGCCGGCAGGTCTGGCACGTCTGTCACATCTGGGGACCTGGAGGATATCAGCTGGGCACTGGAATCTTACGGGGAACCCGGGAGCTTACAGACGGTGTTGGAAGGAACTGAGATTACAGCTTTATTCGACAGCGCTGAAGGTCAGATCAGCGGGTCTGCTGGAGCCAATCATTATTTCGGTAGTTACCAGATTAGTAAGAACAGGCTTTCTATTCAGGAGCTTGCGCATACAGAAATGTACCGCCTTGATCCTGAAGGTGTTATGGAGCAGGAAACACAATATTTAAAGGCACTTCAATCTGCCGAGATCTATGAAATCGAGGACGGCAAAATGCAAATAATCTCCGGTAATCAAGTATTAATCTTTATGGCTAATGAGGAATAATCTGTGGCTTTTCACAGAATCTAACAGGGAACAATTCATAAACAATAAAATTATAGGGAGAAGGTAATGAAAAAGACTTGGATAATGGTAGCGGGGCTGATACTGGTACTGGGAATCGTTGGTTTGACCGGCTGCCAGGCAGGTAGTGCGGCGCTGGGGGAGATAACGGAGCTGAATTTAAGCACCCAGCAGCAGGGAATCTGGGTAACCGGACAGGGAAAGGTCTTAGCTGTTCCCGATATCGCTACCCTTAGATTAGGTATTGATGCTGAGGAGGCAAGTGTCGCCGAGGCTCAAAACAGGGCAGCCAGCGCTATGGATGGAGTAATGGCAGTCCTGGTCCGGAACGGTGTTGCCGAGAAGGATATCCAGACCCAGCACTTCAGTATCCGCAAAATAACCAGGTGGGACAGGACGAAAGAGGAAGAAGTGGTAACCGGCTACAGGGTAAGCAACATAGTAACTGCTATAATAAGGAATATAGATGACGCCGGTACTATTATCGATGAGGTGGCTCAAGCCGGTGGAGACTTAACCCGGATAGATGGTATTGAATTCTCCGTGGAAGACCCGACACACTACTATGAAGACGCCAGGGAAAAAGCGATGACTGATGCAAAGGCAAAAGCAAATCAACTGGCTAAGCTGGCCGGGGTTACTCTGGGCAAAGCCAGCTACATTTCAGAAAACTCTTTCTACGCACCTGTAGTCCAGCGCGCCGTATACGCAATTGCCGAGGACACGGTAGCAACAACTTCAATCAGCCCCGGTGAGACGGAAATCAGCCTCAGTATCCAGGTAGCTTTTACCATTAAATAACTGAGGTAAGGAAAGTCAGGGACTAATCCATCAATAAACAATAAGAGGGGAACTTCGTAAGAGGCTCCCCTTCTATATTTGAACGGATTACTCCGGGATAGTCATGAATGGAAATTTATCAATCAACTAAAATACAATCTTTAAGACTTATGTCAATCACAGAGCCACTGTACTCGCCCTGCACCATCACCGTCTGCCCGTTCACCAACTGGCTCAGTTTAGACCCGTATTTACTATTAAAGACACACTTTACGCCCTGTAGCAACCGGTCTGCTTCAGAACTTATTAAATTTATAAAGTAAATATTAAAGGCATCCTTAACCTCTACCCTGTCTATTACTCCCGTTATTCTGATAACCTGATTAGCGAATCTGGCATCCGCGGCTTCTGCATCTATCTGGTATTCTGAAAGCAATTCGCTAACGGTTATCTCTATCCCGGCTGTTGATAAGGCTGTTTTAGTTGCAACTTCCGGCGCTGGCCGGCTCCTGACACTGGTTTTACGCCTTGTTGTTGATTTTACCGGTTTTGTTTCAGTTGTAGTCTTAGCCGTAGAGGTAGTTTTTTTTCCGGCTGCCGGCTTGCGTCTTGCCCTTGGCTTGGGTTTACTAACCGGTTCCGGTTCAGGAACCGGTTCAGACTCAAGCTCAGGTTCGGACTCCGGTACCGGCTCAACTCCAACCTCTTCTTCGAGTTCGATTTCTGTCTCCACTTCAAGTTTGGCTTCAGGTTCTTGAATTTCTTCGGGTTCTTCTGCTTCCAGCACCATACGCGGCTGGGGCATTCTCTCCTCTTTCAGTTCTCTATAGGTTTTATCAATTTTCTTAAAAGACCCGGACACCAGGGGGAAACCGCACCACTGGCAGACCCAATCTGAAGTTCTTATTGCCTCTTGAGCACAATTAGGACATCTCTTCATAAAACACCTCTTTCCCAAAGTATACCGAATAATGACAGTTTGTCAACGTGGCAATGGAGTTAAATCTGACCGTCATTTGAAGCTGGTATACTCGCTTCTTAATATGCTGTAGCAGACTAAATCCTCAAATTTATCCCCTTTTTTATAGGCTTCTCTCATAGTTCCTTCGTATTTCATACCCGTCTTTTCCATCACCCGTCCAGATGCAGGATTACTGGCAAAATATCGTGAAAAATTACGGTTCAAGCCCAGCTCTTCAAACCCATATCTGATAACCGCTCGGGCAGCCTCAGTGCAGTAACCCTGATTCCAGTACTGCTTTCCGAGCCAGTATCCCAATTGCATACTCTCGTCATTCTTGTGTTCGAATCCCAACCCAATGGCGCCGAGAATTAAATTTTTCTCACGCTGGACGATAGCAAAATCAAACGACTCGCCTTTGCCAAATCTCTCCGCACGCTCCCTGATCCAGAGTTCTGTCATATCAGGCTGAGGCACTTCGCTATCGCTGGTAGTGGCGGCGATATCCCTATCGGCAACGAGCTTCCGTACTTCGCCAACATCATCCATAACGAACGGTCTGAGTATGAGACGCTTTGTTTCGATGCCAGACCGTTGATTCATCACAATTACCTTAAAAGAACCTAATCGTTAAGTGGGCTAACAGATCCGTTTAAACAGGTTCTACCAGAGGTTGCCTTGAGGATTTTTATCTTTATCGTAGTCAAGACCCAGATGCTGGTAAGCCAACCGGGTGGCCAAACGACCGCGAGGGGTTCTCTCCAGAAAGCCCAGCTGCAGCAGGTAAGGCTCATAGACATCCATAATAGTATCCGCTTCCTCGCTGATAGCCGCCGCAATCGTCTCCAGCCCCACCGGGCCACCATTAAACTTCTCGATGATAGTATGCAGCACCTTACTGTCCGTCTCATCCAGGCCTATCGAATCAACTTCAAGTTTTGACAATGCCTCAACTGCCATTTGCTGAGTAGCGATACCATCTCCCATCACTTGAGCGTAGTCTCTTACCCGCTTGAGCAGACGGTTAGCCACCCGGGGCGTACCTCTGGCCCGGCAGGCTATTTCTTGGAGACCTCCGGCTTCAGCTTTAATATTTAGAATACTGGCCGAACGCTTGAGGATGGCTTCTATGGTTGCCTGGTCATAGAAGTCAAGCCGGAAGACAGAGCCGAAGCGGTCTCGCAGGGGCGGACTCAACAGAGCAAAGCGGGTGGTAGCACCAATAAGAGTAAAGGCAGGCAGGGGCAAGCGCAGACTCCTGGCGCCGGGCCCTTTGCCGATAACCAGGTCCAGGGCGAAGTCTTCCATAGCTGGGTATAATATCTCTTCTACCGGACGACTAAGACGGTGGATTTCATCGATAAATAGTATATCCTGACTATGAAGGTTGGTAAGGATAGCTGCCAGGTCTCCGGTACGCTCAATAGCCGGGCCTGAGGTAATCCTGAGGTTAACTCCCATTTCAGCAGCTACGATAAAAGCCAGTGTAGTCTTGCCTAGACCAGGTGGACCGTAGAGGAGCAGATGGTCCAGCGCTTCGCCCCTGCCTTTGGCTGCAGCGATAGCAATGTTTATATTGTCCTTAACTTTTACCTGCCCATCGAAGTCAGCGAAACTTCGCGGTCGCAGACTGGTATCAAGGGGTGCGTCCTCGACATCTGGTTTACCTGATATGATACGAGCTATTTTTATACCTGCCTAACTAAATTTCTTAACTCCAGCCTTTTTCCCTTGAATAAGAGGAATATGAGTTATTATATCATATTTTATCTTTTTTCAAGGACATAGTAATATCAGGTAGGCTATTTGCATCCGGTAAGTTCATCCGCCACCGCGGGGAGTCCCAAATTTATCAGGACGATAATACTCATTAGATTTTAGTAATAAAAGGAGCCACTCTTAACCAGAGCGGCTCCTTTTTTAACAGTTCAATTAAACAGCAGATACAAGAATGCAGCTATTAGAGGGTTAACTCAGCTTCGTCTGCTTAGTCTGCTTCACCTGCATCATCTTCCTGAGCAGCAACCAGACTTAGTTCCCGGTCATCGCCATTCTCGATTTCCTCGCCTTCCTTTACTTCCTCTAGTTTTTCCGCTTCATCAAAAACCATTGAGCGGGCCGGAATTAATCGGCCAATAATGACATTTTCCTTAAGCCCAATCAGTTTATCCACCGCTCCTCTAACCGCAGCGTCGGTAAGCACCCGGGTAGTTTCCTGGAAGGAGGCAGCTGCCAACCAGCTTACCGTGCTCAGCGAGGTTCTGGTAATGCCCAGTAATACGGTCTGGGCAGTGGTTGGTTCACCCCCTTCAGCCAACACTTCAGCATTAGTATCTTCATACAGGAACCTGTCTATCAGCTCTCCGGGTATCAAATCGGTGTCGCCTGACGACTCAATGCGTACTTTATCCAGCATCTGGTGAACAATAATCTCAATGTGCTTATCATTTATATTTACCCCTTGTGAACGATAAACCCTTTGCACCTCGTCTATCAGGTATTGCTGCACTGTCTCTCTACCCGAAATACGCAGCATCTCCTGCGGGTTTATAGAGCCATCAGTAAGCTGCTGACCAGCCTTTATCAGGTCGCCGGTCTGTACCCGAATAGTGCTGGCAGCCGGAATAGTGTACTCCCGCTCCTCATTTTCTTCATAGACTATAGCCAGACGCTCATCTTCAATAACTACCTGACCGGCAACAACAGCCAAAATAGCTTGAGTTTCATCAGTCTGGATTACCGCTGATTGTGTGGCTTCATCCGACTGGGTTGAACCATTAGCGTCAACAGGCAAAGAAGCTAAAACCGTCCCTATTTCGACCTGTTGGCCATTTTTCACCTTAATCTCGCAACCGGCAGGCAATGTATATGGGTCAGAGAATACTTCAGAACTGGTAATCTTAATCTTTTCCCCTGTTTCCGTAGAAATCACTTCAACCAGACCACCTATGTCTGAGATAATCGCCGGCGCTTTAGGCGTTCTTGCCTCAAATAATTCTTCCACTCTGGGCAGACCGCTGGTAATATCAAGCCCTACCACGCCACCGGTGTGGAAGGTACGCAGGGTCAATTGGGTACCCGGCTCACCGATGCTCTGAGCAGCTATAATACCCACCGCCACGTTTAGGTCTACCACCTTCCCCCGGGCAAGGTCTCGTCCGTAGCACAGCTGGCAAACACCCCGTCTGGACTGACAGCTAAGGGGAGACCTGACATAAACCCTGTTTATCCCGGCAGCAATGATTTCATCTACCTTCTGTTCAACAATTTCTTCATTCCGGTCCACGATAGTTTCTCCGGTCTGGGGATTAACTACTTTGCTGGCTGCCATACGGCCCAGTATCCGCTCGGTAAATGACGGCAACATTACCCTCTCCGGTGGCTCGTCTATCCATATTCCATCAATAGTGCCACAGTCTTTATCAAGAGTAATAACATCATGAGCGGCATCAACCAGACGTCTGGTGAGGTAGCCACTTTCCGATGTCCTCAAAGCAGTATCAGCTAGTCCTTTGCGGGCACCGTGGGTCGATATAAAATATTCCAGAGTACTGAGTCCTTCACGGAAGCTCGATTTAATAGGAAAGTCAATTATTTTGCCCGATGGGTTGGTCATTAAACCCCGCATACCAGCCATCTGGCTAATCTGAGACATATTACCTTTTGCTCCGGATGTCGCCATCATATAAATACTACCGAAAGGATCAAGGCTCTCAGAGATTGCCTGAGTAATCTTTTCATTGGTTTCTATCCATACCGATATGACCCCGTTATACCTTTCGTCCTCGGTAATTAAGCCGCGATGGAACTGGCTTTCAATAGTAGCAGTCTGAGCTTCGGCTTCTTTCAATAATCCGGCTTTTTTCTCAGGAACAACTATATCGCTCATAGCAATCGTAGTCCCTGACTTGGTGGCAAACCGGAAGCCCAATTGTTTTAGGTTATCCAGCACCATCTCCATATCTTCATCGCCTAGCAGTTTAGAGCAGTCAGTCACCAATCGCTTTAAGATAGCTTTATCAACTACCTTGTTCTGAAACTCTAACTCTGACGGTAATACGTCGTTAAACAGGATACGACCCACACTGGTCTTAATCCTTTCCCCACCTTTTTCCTGGTCTCTGACCTCTATCTCAGCGCTGAAATCAATAGCGCCGAGTTCATAGGCGAGTTTGGCTTCTTCATAACTGCCCAGTTTGGTGCCTTCGCCTTTGGCTCCAGGTCTGATGGTAGTCAGGTAATAGCAACCAAGCACCATATCCAGGGTTGGGGCTACTACCGGCTCACCACAGCTTGGCAGCAGCATATTATGGATACTGAGCATGGTGACTCTAGCTTCCTTCACCGCAATCTTGGAAAGAGGAATGTGAACCGCCATCTGGTCACCATCAAAATCGGCATTGAAAGCAGTACAGACCATTGGGTGAAGCTGAATGGCGCTGCCATCAATGAGTACCGGTTCGAATGACTGGATGCTAAGCCTGTGGAGAGTAGGTGCCCGATTAAGCAATACGGGCCGCTCCTTGACAACTTCTTCAAGTATGTCATACATCTCCGGATTGGCTTTTTCAACCAGCCGGCGTGCGCTTTTAATATTATGGGCCAGACCCTTTTCCAGGAGTTGGTGCATAACGAAGGGCTTAAAAAGCTCCAAGGCCATCCGCCGGGGTAGACCGCATTGGTGAAGTTTCAGGTTAGGGCCAACCACTACGACGGAACGCCCGCTGTAGTCAACCCGCTTACCCAGTAGATTCTGGCGAAAGCGTCCCTGTTTACCTCGGAGCATATCCGATAGTGATTTTAATTTATGGTCGCCCCCGGAAGAGTAGGTCTGTCCCCTTCTGCCATTATCAATAAGCGAGTCAACAGCTTCCTGGAGCATCCGTTTCTCGTTTCGAATGATAATTTCCGGCGCCCCTATCTCCATCAGGTGACGTAAACGATTGTTACGATTGATAACCCGGCGATACAGGTCATTAGTGCCGCTAATGGCAAACTTACCCCCATCCAGTTGCACCATAGGCCTAAGATCCGGGGGCAAGACCGGCAATACCGTTGAAATCATCCATTCCGGTTTACTGCCACTGCGTCGAACAGCCTCCACTACCTGTAGCTGTTTGCTGGCCTTTTTACGACGCTGACCCGAATTGGAGCGGGTCTCTTGCAATAATTCTACTCGTAATTCATTAAGGTTAATCCCCTTAATTAACTGATAAATAGCCTCGGCCCCCATCCCGGCTTTAAAGACCTTATTGTGTTTCTGTTTCAAGTCCTGATACAGGTTTTCGGAAAGCAGGGCTCGTAATTTAAGTTCCTTTAACTGTTCTATTTCAACGGAAATTTGCGTTTCGAACTGGGTTTTATCGTCTTCCCAGCTTCGTCTCAGCTTGTTTACTTCTTCTACCGAAGCATCATCCATCTCGGCGATTTCAGTCTCCAGTGCCGCCTGGCGCTCAATTATCACCTGTTCCGACTTCTCTTTGATTTGCGTAATAGCCAGATCCCGTGCCTCTTCATCTAGAGAAGTAACGATGTAATGGGAGAAGTAGAGAACCCGTTCCAGATTTCTTGGTGACAGGTCGAGCAGCAATCCCAGCCGACTGGGTATTCCCTTGGCAAACCAGATATGACTTACCGGACAGGCGAGTTCAATATGTCCCATCCGTTCCCGTCTAACCTTAGACTGGGCTACCTCAACACCGCACTTATCGCAAATTACACCCTTATAGCGTATCCTTTTATACTTGCCGCAAAAGCACTCGAAGTCTTTAGTAGGGCCAAATATTCTCTCACAAAAAAGCCCGTCCCTTTCCGGTTTCAGAGTACGGTAATTAATAGTCTCCGGCTTGGTCACCTCACCATAAGACCAACTCCTGATCTGCTCCGGCGAAGCCAGGGAGATACGAATAGCATCAAAATCATTAACTTCAAGCATTTTCTTCTTTTACCTCTTCCTCATTTAAGTCTTCATCAATTTCAGTTTCCACCTCGAGCGCGGGGGCCTCTTGAGTTTCCTCAGATGGGGTCACTTCCGCTTCACCTGCCTCACTTTCAACCGATTCCGGGGCAACTTCAGCTTCTGCCTCCAGCGCGGGAGCCGCTTGACCTTCTTCAGCCGGGGTTACTTCCGCTTCATCTGTCTCACTTTCAATCGATTCCGGGGCAACTTCAGCTTCTGCCTCCAGCTGTGCAAGCTCAGCAGCTTCTCCGGGGAAAGCTATCCGTTCTTCATCATTAATTACTTCAATAGCAAGCCCCAGACTTTGCAGTTCTTTAACCAGGACCTTAAAAGATTCCGGCACGCCAGGTTGGAGAATATCCTCGTTCTTAACTATTGCTTCATAGGCCTTTGCCCGACCGATGACATCATCCGATTTGATAGTCAATACTTCCTGAAGGTTATGAGCAGCGCCATAAGCTTCCAGCGCCCATACCTCCATTTCCCCGAATCGTTGACCCCCGAATTGGGCCTTGCCCCCCAGGGGTTGCTGGCTAATTAACGAATAAGGGCCCGTAGAACGAGCATGAACCTTATCCTCAACCAGATGGTTTAGCTTCATCATATACATCTGGCCTACAGTAATCGGCTGGTCGAATGGCTCTCCGGTACGTCCGTCACGCAGGATAATTTTACCGAGTATGGGAGAGGGAGTATTCCTATGAGTGTTGACTTTAGCTACCGTCTGCTCTAATTCCTGCTGGTTTAATTCCCGACTGGCTATACCCAGGTCTTCAAGCCAAATTCGAAGGCAAACTTCCCTTGCCTCTCCCGGGTGGTCATCACTGAAAACCCTATCTGCATCATAGCCACAATCTTTAACCCAGGCTTTAGCCTCCTCGAGTTGCAAAGCGGTGGCATTGTTGTTTAGGTTGAGGTTGATTACTCCAGATTTTTGTACTAACCAGGCCTTACCCAAAACATCCTCAATAGCCACATCATCAGCACCATCAAAGACAGGAGTAAGCACCTTAAAACCCAGTATCTTGGCTGCCCAACCCAGGTGAGTCTCCAGAACCTGGCCAATATTCATACGGGAGGGAACACCTACCGGATTAAGAATAATGTCCACCGGCGTACCATCGGGGAGGAAAGGCATTTCTTCTACCGGGACGATAATGGAAACAACTCCCTTATTACCATGACGCCCGGCTAGCTTATCTCCGACAGCATTTCTTCGTCTCTGGGCAATCCAGACCTGCACCATGTGGTTAACCCCGGCAGGTAAATCGTTACCCGTCAGGACTTTTACATTTATCACCTTACCCCACTCACCATGGGGCACTCGCAGGGATGTATCCTTAACCTCCCGGGCTTTCTCGCCAAAGATAGCCCGTAAAAGCTTCTCTTCAGCCGATAGTTCCGCTTCACCTTTCGGGGTGATTTTACCAACCAGGATATCATCCGGTCCTACCCCGGCACCTATTCGTATGATGCCATCTTCATCAAGTTCTCTCAAGCTTTCTTCACCCACATTAGGAACGTCTCTGGTAATTTCTTCGGGCCCTAACTT
>JAZFUA010000031.1:0-9458 GCA_036446975.1 Dehalococcoidales bacterium | reverse complement strand
TCCTCATTAGCCCTGGAAGAGAAGACCTGATCTGAAGATTAGTAATTGACTGCCTACAGTTATTCGTAATTTACCATCCCTGATTTCATAGCTCTCAGCAGATTGAAGTGTCTTTAAATACTGTGTTTCCTGCTCTAAGATACCCTGGGGTTCAGGGCATCCTATCTCCGTCCAGGTCATGGCATGAATAGAGAGTTCATTGTTGTTGAGGGTATATTCTCCGGAATAACTGTTGCAGCCGCCAGACCCACCGATTTGCCCTTCAGCGCTGTCGAATAAAACGGTGACTTCAGTTCCTTCCAATACAGCTTGCAGGTCTCCCTGCTTACCGTAGGATTCCAGTATCCATCTGATATTCTCCAGGCCCCCAGAACTGCCAGCAAACTGCTGACCCAGCACAGCTTCCAGCACATTTATTACATCCGTGCCGTCACCGACATATAGCACAATCAATCTACCAGCCTGGTAAAAGTGAGGTGGGGCCACCCAGCTTACCATAGTTGTGCCGATTGAACTGCCATCGGTTGAGACTAGCGTTGCTTCAGCTTCGGCTGCGGCTCCATCCGCATACTCGAAGACCTGAACATCGCCACCGCTGACAACTATTACCCTGCCGCTGACAGAGAAAAAAGGCTGGGTTAATTCTCCAGCAGGTTCAACTGTCGCTCCGGCTTGGCGCAGATTGTCTATCAGGCTGATATAATCCGTGGTTAGGCCACCATGTGATACCGGAGGCTCCTCACTATCTGCGATATCTGCCTGGCAGCCGGTCAGGCCAACAATGCCCAATACCAGTACCAGACCTGCTATTAATAACCACTCCTTTTTCATTATACGCCTCCTTTGCTTATTTTCTTTCTACTATTTTATAACGTAAAATCGGCCAATAGGTTAGTGGCAAATCGGAGGGATTATTTGAAATCAGCCCCCGGTTATTATCCGGGGGCTTTGTTAGTCTCGGATTGACAGGAAGATAATGCTTTTAGGGCAAAAATCTATTCTGACCTGAGGGCATCTATCGGATTAAGGCGTGAGGCATTCCAGGCCGGATAAAAGCCAAAGAAAATACCGATGACGGTCGATACTAAAACAGCCAGGATAACTATATCAGCGCCAACTACAGTTGTCATTAACCCAGAACTGTTTATAAAGTAGGATATTAGCCAGCCTAAAATAACTCCGGTAATACCCCCGGAAAACGTCAGTAAGGCGGCTTCAATGAGGAATTGACCCCATATATCCCGTTCCCTGGCCCCCAGGGCTTTGCGGATGCCAATTTCCCTGGTCCTCTCCAGTACCGAGACGAGCATAATATTCATTACGCCAATGCCACCTACCAGCAGCGAGATGGCGGCTATTGCTCCTAAAAGAAGGGTCAACATTCCCGTTACTTCCGATATCGTACTGGCAATCTCCTGCGTGGAAATAATACGAAAATCGTCATCAACACTGGGTCCCAGCCGGTGCCGGTCACGCAGCAGGCTGGCGAGTTCTTCAACCACATAGCTGGCTTGCTCTTCGTCACTTACCGTTAGCACTATACTTGACACCACGCGATCTCCCTGAGCGGTCCGCGGCTGGGCAACTGCCTGCTGCAGGGCGGTCAATGGAATCAGGATAGCATCGTCAACCGAGCCCATCATAGAAAACCCCTTGCTTTTCAGAACACCGATGATGCGGACAATACTACGACCCATTCGTATTTGTTGACCTACTGGGTCAATATCACCGAACAGGGTTTCAACTATATTTGAGCCGAGTACAACTACCCTGGAGCTACGCTGATAATCATATTCAGAGAAGAAGTTGCCGGAGGTAATTTCCAGCTTCTGTACTGCCTGGTACTCCGTAGTAACTCCGGTAACCTGGGAATTCATATTCTCTCCACCCACGACCAGCTGGAGGTTGCTTGAGAAAGTTGAAGCTACGGAAGTGATATAAGGGACCTGCTGGGCTATTGCATCTGCATCTTCCTGGGTAAGGGTTTGGGCACTGCCACCCCTTACCCCTCCAAAAGTGAATGACCCGGGGCGGATTGTAATCAGGTCGGCACCTATACCTTCTATATTACTCAGGACCTGAGCGGTAGTCCCTCTACCCACAGACATTAAAGTAATTACAGAGGTAATGCCGATAACAATCCCCAGTATAGTCAGGAAGCTGCGTAGTTTATGAGTAATAATGCCGACCCAGGCGGTAGAAAGAGGTTCAAACCACTTCTTCATACTTTCTCCTCTCTTTCTACCTGTCCATCCTTGAAATATATAATCCGCTGGCAATGCCTGGCGATATTCTCTTCGTGGGTTATTATAATCAGAGTAATACCGTGCTCGGAGTGTAAGGCAGTGAGGATTGATATTATCTCTTCGCCGGAACGGCTGTCCAGATTACCGGTGGGCTCGTCTGCCAGAAGCAGAGGGGGATTTTTAACCAGAGCCCGGGCGATAGCCACTCTCTGCATTTCACCACCGGAAAGTTCTGTGGGTTTGTGGTTTACCCTGTCTGAAAGCCCTACTTGAGCCAGGGCCTCAGTTGCCAGCTTACGGTCAACACCACCGGCGTATCTCAAGCCGAGTTCTACATTGGCGAGAGCCGAGAGACGGGGCAGCAGATTAAAGGTCTGGAAGACAAATCCGATTTTCTGGCTTCTGACCTGGGCCAGTTCTCCGCTGTTGAGGCTGCTAACTTCTCTATCATCCAGGAAGTAGCTGCCTGATGTCGGTGTGTCCAGGCAGCCGATAAGATTAAGCATTGTAGACTTACCCGAACCTGATGGCCCCATTATGGCTACCATTTCTCCCCGTTCTACATCTATGCTTACCCCATTGAGTACGGTAAGTTCTCTTTTGCCCATAGGATAGGTTTTGGTTATGTTCCGTAAACTAATCATCAGCGTCCTCTCCCACCACCTGACATGAAGGGCATTCGGAATCCCTGTTGAGGAGTTGAATCAGTGGTGCCGGTATTCCCGTTAGGAACACCTACCTTGTCGCCTTCACTGAGTCCGCTAATTATTTCGGTGTACTGCCAGTCACTTATGCCGGTCTGTATGGAGCGTTCCTCAATGGTGCCGTCTGCTAAAATTACTCTGGCATAGGTTTGACTTCCCTGACTGGTAATGGCTCCATTGGGCATCAGAAGCACATTTGTCCTTTGATCTACTATTATGCTCACCGTAACCGTCAGTCCCTCTCTAAGCTGGAAGTTTCCGGACATCATCTCCGGTGATGGTCTGTCTTCCGCAGAGAAGGGTCGTCGACCCTGGTTACCTTCGGCTAAGAATGGCATCTGACCCTGGTTACCTTCGTTTAAGAATGGCATCTGACCCTCGTTACCTTCGGCAAAAGATGGCATCTGACCCCTGCCTCCACCTTGTGGAAAATCACCCGCCCCCATTCGTTTTAACATCTCTTCAGCCTGTTCTTGGGTAATCCGCCCTTCATCGATTGCTTGTTGCAGGCGTGGGGGAAGCTCTCCGGCAGAAATATCCGGCATCATCTCCTGCCTCGCCTCTTGCCTTTCCTGAATAAATGGCTCAAGTGACTGGATTTCAACCTTCACCCTGTAATTTACCACTCCTGATTGAATGGTGGCTGAAGGTGAAATACGGGTAACCTGGGCGGGCAGGGTAATCATTTGCAGGGCGTCAATCTGTACAGTGGCTACTCCTCCCAGTCTTACCTGGGAAATATCTGTCTCGTTGACCATAAGATCGGCTTCAAATCTGGTCGGATCGGCCAGTTCTATTGCTACCGTGCCCTTCGTTACTTCATCGCCACCCTCAACATTGACTGTGGTAATGAACCCGTCAAAGAGGGCAATAATTTCAGGACTAACTTCAAGAGCTTCGTCTAATTCCTTCTGGGCGTCCCTGACATCGTCACGGGCGTCCTCTATGGCAATCAGGGCATCGTCTATGGCATGCTGGGCATCCTCAAGTTTTCCCTGGGCTATCTCGACTTGCAGTTTCTTTATTTTTATTGCATCAGTATCGAAGCCGGATAGCATCGCCTCCAACCTGGCTTTAGCCGTGTCCACTCTTGCCTGGGCCTGCACCACTACCTCCTGAAAAGCTGCGTAACCCAGTGTTCCTTCACCGTACTTGGTCCATTTTAAGAGGGTATCTTTCAGATTATCCTCGGCTGCACCCACATCAGCCTGGGCCACTTTAAAATCTGATAAAGAGTAGGTAGTACTTGTGTTTTCTAAGGTAATTTTGGAGTTAATCAGGTTTATCTCTGTTTGAATCAGGTCGCGCTGCTTTGTAGCCAGTTGCCTCTCACCTGCCGTTACCTGTCTCTCAGCCGCCGTTACTTTATCCTCTAAAACGCTCAGCTCTTCCTCCCATTCCGAGGCGTTTAACCTGGCCAACACTTGTCCCTCTTCAACGACGTCTCCTTCTTCTACCAGCACTTCTTCCACAGTTCCCTTTGGATAGAATAAATCAAAAGTCAGGCCTTCAGTATTGGCTAAAGCCAGGTTGCCAACAGCTGTGATATCTATTGTCAGGTCACCTCGCTGAATGGTTACTACTTCGTTCTCCTGAGCTGGCGTTGAACCCTGTTCCGGAGCACAACCCAGCGATAAAGTGGTGATACCGCTTATGATTATAACCAGGAGTATTGCCTTTAACGGTCTTTTCATATTTTCTGCCTTTCCTTATTTTAATGTAAATTATACCGGCGGACTTAAGCGTTGTTGCTTAAATCAGTATGATTTAGAATTGTTAAGTAAATATTAAGATTTACAGACTGATAAATAAGTGTGAATTATTCTGCTACGGGAATGGTGAAATCAAAACGGCTCCCTTCCCCCGGTTTACTTTGAGCGTTAATTCTGCCGCCGTGGGCCTCGACCAGGCGTTTGGCAATGGTAAGTCCCAGCCCGCTGCTGCCGGTGGTTCTGGTGCGTGACTTGTCCACACGGTAGAAGCGTTCGAAGATATTGGGCAGGTCTTCGGCAGGAATACCTTCACCTGTATCCAGAACGCTTACCTCAACCCATTTACCCTCTTCCCTGGCAGAAATATTAATAGCATTGTCTTTGGCGGTATGGGTCAACGCATTCTCCAGCAGGTTACGCAATACCTGGCTGATCCGATGGGAATCGATGTTGACCGCCGGCAGGTTATCGGGCAGGTCAGTGGATATGGACACCCCTTTTTCTGCCGCCTGAGTCTGCAGAGGCAACACTGTCTGATTGATTAATTCGGCGATGTCCTGTGGCTGGCTGGCCATCTTTAGTTCCCCGGCTTCGGCCAGGCTTAACTCCTGAAGGTCAGTGACTAACCGCGATAACAGAGAGGCTTCTTCATCCAGAGATTGAATAGTTTTTGCATCCGGCTTTATTACTTTCTCACGGACTGCTTCCAGATAGCCCTTCAGATTGGAGAGGGGAGTCCTCAGTTCATGGGCGATATCAGCTATCATATTACGCTGCAATAGCTCGTCTCGTTCCAGGTTTTCGGCCATTATATTAAAGGTTCGGGCAAGCTCCCCCATTTCACTCTTGTCTTTGATAACCACTCTTTGGGAGAAGTCACCCTGTCCCAGACGCCTGGCGGCCTGGGTGAGAGCTTTTACCGGGGATAGAATTCGCCGGGACAGGAAAAAAGTGATTAGCAGGGCGATGGTAACCGCCACGCCACTTCCCCAGAGAAGAAAGTAACTTATCGGCTTGATTAGCCTTTGGGGTGAAGTCAGGTCGGCTGCTGCTATAGGATTGATATAGACTGTTCCCGTGATGTCTTCTCTCCCTGGGAATTCCAGGTTTCTACCCGGTAAATTGGGCTGGTATTGCTCACCTAACAGTTTTCCCTGGGAATCGGCTATGACTATTCCCAGGGTGTCGGTCAATATAATCCTCTGCCCTCGCAGAGACTCCATTTGCTCAATGACAGGCTGGACGCCTGTCCAGTCCAGTCGTTTCTGGTAGTGGCGCGATAGTATATATTCAATTCTGGTGGTATGAATCTGATAGCCCCGCTCCTGAAATCGTTGTATTTCACCCCTGGTTGCCAGTCCAACCAGGAAAAAGGTTGTACTCAGGGCAATTAATATGGCCAGAGTGAAAGCCACCAGCAGGCGGAAGCGTAAACTATGCATCACTGTCCACCTCTAATAATTTATAACCGACTCCATATACCGTCTTGATATATCCCGAGTGGCCCGGGCTTGCTCCCAGCTTACGGCGCAGGTTAAGAATATGAACATCAATCGTACGGTCAAAACCTTCAAAATCGTAGCCGATAGCCTGTTCAATAAGCTGTTCCCGGGTGAAAACTCTGCCCGGCTCTTTTACCATAACACCCAGCAACTTGAATTCAGCCGGGGTGAGATTCAGTTGTCTGTTACCGATAGATGCTTCGTGCCTTTGAAAGTTAACGCGCAGCTCTCCGAGTTCGATTTCAATCGGACCGCGTTCGCCGGGCAAGCGCCTGAGTACTGTCCTTACCCTGGCGGCCAGTTCCCTGGGACTGAAGGGTTTGGTAACATAATCATCTGCTCCCATGCCTAAACCGGTCAGCTTGTCCTGGTCGGTAGCCCTGGCGGTAAGCATGATAATGGGAACATCGGATTCATTCCTTAGAGTACGGCAGATGGTGAGCCCATCCATACCGGGCAACATCAGGTCCAGCACAACCAGGTCAGGACGGATCTCCCGGGCCAGCCGCAGAGCTTCAAGCCCATCGTTAGCGGTAATAACCCGGTAGCCATCCCGGTTAAGATAGAGTTTGACCAGCTCTACTGTTTTGACATCATCGTCAACCACCAGGACTCTTTTACCGGCCATATTTTTCTCTCAATGAATTCTTCACTAGCTAATGTTATAGCATAATTGTTAAGAAATTGTTAATATTAAAAGTGTGGCACTTATAAAAAAGGAGGGGAGGATAATCCCCCTTCCTCCTAGCATGGAAAGAACCTGTCAATTATTAATTTGTTGAGTGGGCAGGGGCACTAAAGCCGCGCATTTTGTGCATGCCGGGGAATCCACGCATACCCGGGAATCCACCGTGACTCCTGGAACCGAATCCGAACGACCCTTCAGGCTTTGATTGGAGCCACTCCTGGTACTGGTCGGCTTCGTCCTGGGTCAGCTTGCCCTTTTCAACCAGGTACTGAAGATGGTTTTGCATAGCTTCGTTTCGCAGTTCACCGCTAGCCTGGGAAAAAGCGGCCTGAAGCTGGTCAGATGTAACACTGACGCCTTCACCCGCCAGGATTTCGGAAACTCTGTCAAAGAGTGTGCCAGGCTGGTCTCCTTCATTACTGTCTGTTTGGGCAAGAGCCACGCCACCAATACTTCCCACAAGAAGTACGGCAATCCCCAGGGTGATAACGATAAGTTTCTTGCTTCGCCTCATTTCTGTTTTACCCCCTTTTGTTAATACTAGGATGATAGTAACACCTGAATGTTAATAACCTGTTAAGAGAACGGTTCTTAAGATTTGCCGTAATATATAGTATATGAAAACAAATGTGATATATGTGATGGAAGAACTGCTAATCTGTAACGGCCAAAGACATTCTGCGTTACCAGATTTACGGCTGACCCAGAGACTCAATGGCTTTCTGATAGCCGTTCTCTGAGACAGCGATTGCCCGCAGCAGGGCTGGCCTGGCTGATTCCGTGACTGTCTCCAGTAAGGCCCTCAGACGGGCGATATTATTGCTGGCCTGGTTGGCTACTTTTGTTTTTAACTCCGCCCTGGGATTGGCTTTCAGGCTGGCTGGCTCATCCGCTCTGGCCGGCTCTTCTTGAACATCTATCACTGTTGGAGGCGGTGCGGGTATAGCTCTGGCTTCCGCGGGTGCTGGCATATCTTTGGCTTCCAGCCTTTCTTCAGTCACTGAAAATTGTTTAACTGTTGCCTCTTCTGCGGCCGGGATTACCCGTTCAACTTCCGCTTCTTGAACTGCTACTGCCGGGGCCATAGCTATTCCACTGGTAGTCTCTGGAGAGGAGACAAGGACTGATATCTCTGCCAGGTGAACATTCAGGTTATCCGTGGTCGACAGGATTTTCCCCGGTTTGCCTTTAGCAGCCAGGTAAACAATTTCCGTTACCCTCTTGTCTGCTATCTGGGCATGAAGCTCTGCCTTATCCAACCTGGAGAATGTAAAAGCGACCTGTACCTGCTCTGTTACCAGCTTGACCGGATAAAGGAAGTTATCAGGCATACTCCCGCTGGCAGCGGCCAGTGTGCCGCCGCCGGTTATAAAGACAATCAGGGCGATAGCGGCTGTGGTTACCCATCGTGGCTGCCAGCCCCAGTTGAACAGGGGACGGCTCTTCTTTTGCCCTGTCTCCCTGAGAGCCGTCTGGAACCGGTACCTGGCCTGTTCCCTGAATTCAGGTCGGGGCTCAATGGTCGATACCTGTCTGGTAGCCATTGCCATCTCAAGTAGCGGCTTAAGCTCATCCGAATGCTCGGGAAAACTCTGGAGACATTGCTCTATGGTCTCGTCTTTAACCAGCAGACGCTCCAGACAGTTATCCAGGACATCATCAAATTTTTTAATATTACTCATCTGTTTCTACCACCAGAGTCTTGCGTAAAGCTGCTATTGCGCTGTGCTGCAAGGCCTTTACTGCTCCCTGGCTTTTCCCCATAATCCTGGCTACCTCAGCGATAGACAGCTCGCTGGTAAAGCGCAGGGAAATTACCTCGTGTTGTGCCTCGGTAAGCCGTTGGGTGGCTGAGACCACCTGCTCGATACTAAAGCTGTGCTCAACCATAGATTGAGGATTACTCTCCTTTTTACCATCGCTAATATTCAAAGAATCATCCAGGGGGGTAGACGGGCGCTTGGTCTTCTTCCTGAAATAGTCCACTACCTGGTTGTGGGCAATGCGGTAGAGCCAGGCAGAGAAGGGCACCCCCTTCCACTTGAAGGAAGAGATAGACTGGAGGGCTTTCAGAAAGACCTGTTGTGTCATATCTTCCGCCTCTGTTCTATCGCCTATCTTGAGAACAATGTAACGATAAATTTTATCGAAATATGCCTCGTATAACTCTGTGAAAGCCTGCTGGTCGTGTTGCTGGGCTCTCTGGACGAGGCTCGCTTCTTCTTGCACCGACAACTCCCGTGTGCCGGAATTCAGGTTGTTTTATACCTGGTTCCGGCTCTAATCAGGCGTTACCCTGTGCATATAGTATAACGAATGAAACTCTGAAAAGATAGCTTCGGAAATCTCCCGCAGAATCATTATTGTGGTCAATATGAACAACATTCCTAGTCGGTAAAAGGAGGGCGATGGTAAGATTCCTTTATATGATATTGACAAACCTTTGGAAGAGAACTAAACTCTAACTGCATTATAAAAGCGATTATTGGTGTGCCTGCCTAATTGGTGTAGAAGGCAATTCATCTGGAGTAAGTAGATGGAATATTTAACAATAACAGACCAGGCTAAACGGGCTATTTTTGCAATATTCAATGAATCGGTAGTTA
>JAZFUA010000030.1:0-3297 GCA_036446975.1 Dehalococcoidales bacterium | reverse complement strand
AAACAGTGTCTTGGCCGGTATTGTCCGGGAGGCAGCCGTCAGGGCCGGGATGCCTGATGGTGTAGTCCAGTTCATCGAGAATACCGACCGGACTCTGATTAATCACCTTCTTAAATTGAATAAATATATCGACCTGATTGTCCCCCGGGGCGGCGCCGAGCTGATAGAATTTATCCGGGCAAACGCTACGATGCCGGTTATCGCCGCTGGTGATAGCGTCTGTCACACCTATGTCGATAAAAGCGCCGATTTAAACAAGGCGGTGGCAATAGCTAACAATGCCAAGGTGCAGCGGCCCTCAGTATGTAATGCCCTGGATACCCTGCTGGTGGACGCTGATATTGCTGGGAAGTTCCTGCCTTTAGTGGCAGCCGAGTGGGCTAAAGCCGGTGTGGAGATGCACTGTGATGAAAGGGCTATGGCTATTCTTAAAGCGGACTCTTCTTTAAGGTTGGTACCGGCTACCGAGCAGGATTGGGGCAAGGAGTTCCTGTCCCTGGTAGCGGCGGTCAGTGTGGTAGATTCCCTGGACGAGGCGTTGGAGCATATTGCCCTGCATGGTTCCGGGGCAGACGAGGCTATTGTTACCGAGGACTATAGCGCTGCCAACCGTTTTCTGAACGAAGTGGATGCTGCCTGCGTCTATGTTAACGCCAGCACCCGCTTTACCGATGGTGGTCAGTTCGGTCTGGGGGCGGAGGTAGCCATCAGCACCCAGAAAATGCACGCCCGGGGTCCGATAGGCTTAAAGGAATTGACCACCTACAAGTGGATTATCTACGGTAGCGGGCAGGTACGCCCTTAAATATTTGTCTGTGGTTAATCATGGAAACTTAGAGGGGGCGAGGCCCCTTCTATAACTGCCTGCTTTATCTTATTTATAGAAACGAAATACTAGAGGAAAAGTTTGAAAGGGCGTAGCCCCTTCAAAAACTAATTCCCCTTAACAAGGGGATAAAGGGGTTAGGGTTACACAAAATCAGGCAATGAGATAGAGAATGAATAACTATTTATTCTCTATCGGTTTCAGGATTGCCTGCTGTATCTCAAAAAGCTCTTTGATACCCTTTTCCGCCAGGGAAAGCAGGGAATCGACAGCCTCTTTATTAAATGGCTTGCCTTCTGCCGTGCCCTGGAGCTCGACGAACTCGCCCTGGCTGGTCATAACCACATTAAAGTCCACTCCGGCGTTTGAGTCTTCGTCATAGCAGAGGTCTAATAGTTTGTAGTCGTGCACGATGCCGACACTGGTGGCGGCTACGGCGCTCTTCAGAGGTATTGAGGGCAAAACTCCCATATTTACCAGGGTCTGCATTGCCAGATAGAGGGCTACATAGCTGCCGGTAATGGCGGCGGTTCTGGTGCCGCCATCGGCCTGAAGCACATCACAGTCTATTGTAAATGTTCTCGTTCCAATGGCTTTGAGGTCGGCTACCGCTCGTAGTGAGCGGCCGATGAGTCGCTGTATTTCCTGATTCCGGCCGCTAACTCTGCCCAGTGATGAATCACGCTGGCTGCGGGTAGCGGTAGCCCGGGGCAGCATTGAGTATTCAGCCGTAATCCAGCCTCCGCCTACCTCTCTGATGAAGTTCGGTACTCTATCTTCGACACTAACTGAGCACAGCACCTGGGTTTTACCTATTTCGATTAATGCCGAGCCTTCGGCAAAGCTCTGGAAACCGGGTACTATCCGCACGGGTCGCAGTTCATTCCAGTCCCGCCCATCAGCTCTTTTCATATCAAACCTTCTTTCTGGTATATGCCGAGTATAGCATTGATGGGTGATGGCGGCAATCCGGGGATTACTCCTGGGGTTTGACGGCACGGGTGGCCATGAAAATCGGCATGTAGGCAGAGAGTAAATCCTCTTCTTCAGGGTCGTAGTTGTCCTCGTAGAGGCCGCTTATCAGGAAGCCGGCATCGAGTTGGCCCCCAATCTGGTCTTGCAGGGTATGGCTGAATTCAAAAGGGAATCCCTGGTTGATAAGTTTTTTCCTTTCTTCTTCCGTCAGGCTGGTAAGGTCGGAGTAGGGAAGTTTATATTTGACCTGGAGAATACCGGTTTGCTCGGCAAGTTCGTAGTCAAAGAGATGGAGGGCCGGATTGTTGAAACTGGACAGTAACACTCCGCCGTGACGTAATACCCGGAAGGCTTCCGCCCATACCGGTCGAACGTCCGGAATAAATACATTGGAGACGGGATGAACGATAAGGTCAAAGCTCAGGTCAGAGAACAGGGAAAGGTCAGCCATATCGCCTTCTACCGTACTGATGGTAAGAGAGTCTCTTTCAGAGACAAAGCGGTCCTGCTTAAGTTGCTCCGGCGAGTTGTCCAGTACGGTTACCCTGGCTCCTGCTGCTGCTAATACCGGTGCCTGCTGTCCTCCTCCCGAAGCCAAACACAGGACATCGAGTCCTTCCAAACGGGAGAGCCAGTCCTGTGGGACCGGTTTGGACGGGGTTAAGAAAATTTGCCAGTGGCCCTGTTTGGCCGCAGCGATAACTTCTCTGCTGACAGGAACCGTCCACTGGTTTCCTTTCTTTACTTCCCTGTCCCAGGCGGCGCGATTATAAGCTTGAATATCCATTTGTTTTCTCTATTTTAAGCCGGTCAGGTATTCTTTTAGCCAGGTTAAAGCCGCCCCGGCAGCTTCTCTCTTGTTTTGTTCCCGGTCATGCCCGAAAAGGTGTTTTCGGCTGCCGGTTCCGTCCCGGTGTGATAATCCGATGTAAAATAGCCCTACCGGCTTCCCCGGGGTAGCCCCACCCGGCCCGGCGATTCCGGTATCCGCCAGGCAGATGTCGGCGGCTAACACTTTCCTGCCACCCTCGGCCATTTCTTCTACCACCCGGGGGCTCACCGCGCCGTGTTTATTAATGGTCTCCTCTTTAACTCCAACCAGCTTGATTTTGGCTTCATTGCTGTAAGCGGTAACCGAACCTTTGAAATAATCCGAGCTACCCGGGATATTGGTAATCAGGTGGGAAATCAGCCCTCCCGTGGCCGATTCCACTATTGCCAGAGTCAGTCCTTTCTGACGCAGCAAATCACCTGTTTCCTGCTCTAAACTTGCCATCATTTTTTATAATTACTTGAACGCCATTGATTATATAGCAGTTTATGATTAAAATAAAGCCATACTTCATAAAGGAGGATAGTCTTATGGCAATAACAGCCTGGGTTTTGGGTGTCCTTGGGGGACTGAGCGCGGTGATGGGAATAGTAGTGGCTACGGAAGCGATTCCGGCGCTCGCCGAGCTTCCCTCAGCCTTTACCCCCCTCTTCTGGCTGACACT
>JAZFUA010000029.1:0-9275 GCA_036446975.1 Dehalococcoidales bacterium | reverse complement strand
GCCAAAGAGACAGACTCCCTGGGAATATAACTTCTATCTCGATTTTGAGGGACACCGCCTGACGGATGAGGTCTCGGAAACACTTGAAGAACTTGAAAAGGTGACTACTTTTTTCAAGGTTCTGGGGTCTTATCCCAGGGCAAAATAGAGCAGGGAGGCAATAGTTGAAAACAGCGATAATCGGCGGTTCGGGGAAGATGGGAAAGTGGTTTGCCCGATTCCTGGTGAATGAAGGCGTAGATGTGGTGTTAACCGCCAGGAATGAGGACAGACTGAAGATAGCGGCCGAGCAACTAGGAGTAGAAGCGACCACTGATGTGTCAAAGGCCGTAAAAGGGGCGGAATACATTGTACTTTCCGTGCCAATTGACAGTTTTGAGGACGTCGTAGTTGACCTTCAGCCTCTGCTTGCTTCCGGCCAGACAGTCCTGGATATCACCTCCATAAAAGAAGCTCCGGTGGAGATAATGCACAAGCACCTGGATAAATGTCTTGTCCTGGGCACCCACCCCGTCTTTGGTCCCGGGGCAAAAAGCGTCAGGAATCAGAATTTTGTTTTCACCCCTACCAACCAGCCGGAAGCGGAACTGGCTGACAAAATCAGGAGTTATCTTGAAGCCCGGGGGGCTCTGGTATCAGTGATGACGCCGCGTGAACACGATGATATGATATCCATCATTCTGGGCCTGGCCCATTTTATCGCCATAGTTTCGGCTGATGCCCTGCTTAATTTCGACAGGCTGAAGCAGATGGCTTCTATTGCCGGGCCAACCTACAAGGTGTTGCTGACATTGGCTGAAAGTGTTATCACAGAGGACCCTGAACTTTACGCTTCACTGCAGATGAACCTTCCCGGAATCACTGAAATAGAAGACCTCTTCCTTAAAAGCTCACAAACATGGGCTGATATCGTAAGGAACAAGGACAAGGACGGATTTATCAGCCGTATGAACCTGCTAAAAGAGAAGATGAGGAACAATGACCCTGATTTCGGCAAGTCCTATGAAGATATGTACAAGCTTCTTGACAACCTTTAAAACGTTCGCAGGCGGGTAACAGTCCGGACTAATTCTGTTCCAGAGTCACAAAAAGGGTCCGCCTGGGCCTGTTTTTCATCCGGGGCATTGACTCGGCCTTTTTAAGAAGCTTGGGACTGATGGTCTGGTTCAAGGGCTCTTCTCCCACTTCTTCTATCTCGGGAATATTCCTGAATTTATCCAGAACTTCCTGCAGCGGCGTGGTCCTGTTCAGGATGACGGTCATTACGGTGCCTTCATTCCAGGCACCCACCATCTGTAATACGCGCGACTGAAGCGTCTCTTCAGTCCGTCCAGCCAGTCTTAATAACTGGTTGGCCTCAATCGGAGGAGATAAAACTAATTGCAGTTCTTCAACCATAGCGTCGGAGCTTTCATCTGCGGTATTGCCGAACCTGTCATTATAGTCGAACTGGGTATTTGATTTTATACTTTCGCTGATGACTATCTGGCCCTCACTAACTTTTTTAATGGCCAAAGAAAGCTCCAGACTCTTGATATCTTTGAGCAGGTAGCCCCTGGCCCCGGCTTCTAGAGCCTGAGACAGGTACTGGTCGTAGAGTGTAAGCATAATAACGTTGCAGGAATGATTTTTTTGCTTTACCTGCCGGGTAAGCTCAATGCCATCCATTCCGGGCATTTTAATGTCCATAAGGACAATGTCAGGAGATAGTTTGTCTAGTTGAGCCATTGTGCTTTCGGCATCGGCACTCTGTCCGGTAACCCGGAAGTTCTCGTCCTGCTCCAGCATAGCCTGCAGTCCGTCGCGTACAACCTGATGGTCATCAACCAGTAGAATCTCAATTCTCTTATTCATATCAGTCACCTTTCCTGTAATGCTCAGTAACAGCCGTTTAGCTGCTTCCTGATGATACTCTTACACCATTATGTTAGTAAGTCTCAAAAGAATAGCCGTTGGAAACAAAAGGCCAGTTTACGCTAGACAAACGGATATCGATGCAGCCGGCTCTCTTGTCTTGCAAAATAGGGTTTTACCCTAAATCAAGCTTCTTTTATATGCCTCCGCTACCGCTTCAGACCGGTTGCGTACTCCCATCTTTTCAAAAATGATGCCAACGCTTCGTTTAACGGAAGCCTGGCTTAAAAACAGCTCGGCGGCCAGTTCCCGGGTAGTAACTCCGGAAGCTATCCGTCGCAGGATGGTCAATTCGCGTTCTGTAAGGTGTGTGTGCTGTTTGTTTTCCGGTGAGGCCGCCAGTTCGGATAATTGATTACGGGTTACTGACAGGTCAAGGGGTGAACGACCTTCCTTCACGGCTCTGATTGCTTTTATCAGGTCGTCTCTTTTTAAATCCTTGAGAAGGTAGCCTACTGCTCCCGCCTCGATAGCCTGGGTCAGATATTCGTCGTAGAGGGTCAACATGATAATATTCAGGTCAGGCTGTTTTTCTTTTAACTGCCTGGTTAGTTGTATACCATCGGTGTCAGCCATCTTAATATCCATAAGGACTATTTCGGGAGAAAGCAATTCTACCCCTGAAAGTGCTTCCTGGGCGTCTCCAGCCTCCCCTACTACTTCAATGTCTTCTTCAAGCTCCAGCATCCGTTGAAGCCCGTCACGTACTACCTCGTGGTCGTCGATCAGAAATATTCTTGTTGTTTCCATTTATATATCCTCCACTGGTATCTGAATAGGGAATCTCAGGGTTATGGTAGTCCCCGTCCCTTCGTGCGTTACAATATTCATTTCACCTCCTAATGTCTCCGCTCTTTGCTTCATGCCCAGTACTCCCATATGGCCCACCGCAACAGCGCTGTCAAGCGTTCGGGTGAGGTCAAAGCCTTTACCGTTATCCCGTATCCGGATAACCAGGTCCTCCGAATGATACTGCATATGAAGACTTACCTTTGAGGCCCCGGCATGTTTTCTGATATTGGTAAGCGCTTCCTGGACTGCCCGGTAAACGGCGATCTCCACGCTGGAAGGCAGACGCACTACATTTCCCGACTTGGTAAACCGGCAGTCAGGACCGTCTGTCCTTAATTCTCCCAGGCTCTGCCTTAGTGAATGTTCCAGTCCCAATTCATCCAGAGCGGGCGGCCTGAGTCCGATTACTATCCGGCGTAATTCTTTCAGACTTTTGTCGATTGTATCTTCCATTGTGATTAGTTCAGCCTTAGCCTCATTTGGGCTGCTGGCGGGAAGGAGAGCGTTGACAGTCTGTACCCGGTAAGAGGCGGCAGCCAGCCACTGGGCTACGCTGTCGTGAAGGTCTGCAGAAATACGTTTTCTTTCTTCCTCCTGAGCCATAACCACCTGGGCCAGTAACTTCTCAACCTGGACCTGCTGAAGCTTGATACTGTCCAGCATTCTGGCGTTCTCCAGGGCTACGGCTACTTCATTAGCCATAGTCATAAATAAATTTGCTTCATCATTTGAATACGAGGAACCGGACTGTTTTTCTCCTAACACCAGTATGCCAACCAGGGTGCCTTTACTTCTGATGGGACAAAGCAGTTCGATGCCCAGGGCGTCAAGAGCCACCCTTTCGATTTCCCACAGTCCCTTAAATTGTGGCCGCAGGTCTATCAAACTCCGCTGGACAATTTCCCCCTTGTCGGCCAGCCAGGTCACAATCGGATTATCATTCAACAGCCGTGTATTTGTGAAAGCCTTGTCCGTATCCTCAGGCTGGAAAAAGCGGGTTCTGAAATCTCCGCTCCCCGGTTCGGGAAACAGCAAAGCGGCCCGTTTTACATGCATTGAGTTTACAATAGGCTCCAGCATACTTCTGGCCAGTTCCTGCAGGTCCAGCACATTGCTGACTTTATCGGAAAAACTGAGCAGCATTTGTCTGTAATCATAGGTTTCCCGATAAAAGAGCTTATCTATCCATTTCTGGATATTATTTCTTAAGGGATTAAACAGTACAGCTGCCAGTAGCGCGATGCCGGCCGCGAACAGCACACTGGTGTACCCGAACATATCCTGGAAAAATAATTGCAGAATAAAAATTATCAACAGGTACATGGTAGTCAGGAAGACAGTCAGGGTGGAATACACCAGGCCCTTTCTCATGACAAGCCTGATATCAAGGAGCTTGTATCTCCCGATAGCGTAGGCAATTATCAGGGCATTGACCAGGCTGCCGATATGGTCAAGGGGAATGCCCGCTACCGGCGGAATCAGGTTGGAGTAACCCAGCGTCATCAGTATGCTCCACCCGGCTATCAGATACCATGTTCGGTTTCGTTCCACGGGGTCGATGGAGGTACGGTATCTCTTGACCAACGTATAAATACCGCCCCCGATGAAGGCCAGACTTATTGCCCCAATCAGGTAAAGTGAATTGCCCAGACTGTGCACTAAAACACCGTCAACGACGTAGGCGTATTGCACTATATAGCCGTTAAGGGACAGTACCGTCAGAACCATAAACATGGCGTAACCGACATAGACAGCTTTACCGGCCGGTTTATCGGCATAAGCGCGGATGAAATGGTAATATGCTATCAGCGTCCAGATTAAAACGACTGCCACCAGCTCATTCCAGAAGAGGGCCAGGCCTGGGATAGCATTGAGATGGAGTGTAAAAGAAATTAAACTCCAGGTAGCTGCCACGGCCAGATAATATGCAAAAAGCCGGTTAATCCGCCTGCCTATGGACGGTAACGTCAGTACAAGCAGCGCGATATAAGCCAAACAGGTAATTAATGGGATTAAAGCCCAGATGGTCACAATTATCCCTCACGCTCATTTATCATGATTCAAATGTAGCATAGAAGAATAAAGATAGGCGTAAAGATACTAAAGGTTTTATAAAGGTTTCATAAAGGTTTTATAAAGAAAACCGATACTAAACCAATAATCGAGAAAACTGGTAAATATACCCGCTACGGGGTAGCGTTCACCAGAAATTCAATAGCGCCATCAGCCGGATTGAGATGAGAGGGCTTTAAATGTATTAAATCTGCGCTGGAATCACGCTGCTTTTTCTGGTAACTTTTAAAACTGCCCCGCGGAAGCAGGGTTACTATCAGCGGGCGCAAGCCGATGAATGATTCCAGTTCCGCGTAGGGAGCATCAAGTTTTTTCAGTTCCCGGTGAACCGATTCGGCCACCTGTTCAGCGCCGATGCCGTTAGTACTTTTGAGTTCGATATACAGGTGGAGCAGCGGTTTGTCCTTAAGCTCCTTGCGTACCGTCCAATCAGAGTATCGTATCCCGGTGTTTGCTATTGCCTGCCAGATGATTTTTTCGGAAAGGCGGGTAAAACCGGCAATATCTATCTGATCATCTATCCGTGTCAGGAAACGCATCTGAGGAATATCTATATTCAGGGTCTCGTTTCGCAGGGCTGTAATTTCTATCAGATGACCGGGACGGTATCTGACGAAAGGTCCTCCATGAAAACTGGTGATAACCAGTTCATAAATACCGGGAGTAAGCTCATCCATTAACAAGGTGGTTGGTTGATAAGCAAGATTCTCCCGTGACTTGACGCTTTCCTCTTCCGAAATAAACTCGAAAAGATTCAGACTGGGTATGAAGGTCATCCCCTGGTGGTCCCAGGTCTGCATTGCGATAAGGACTGCCTCGGTGCAGCCGTGAAATTCCAGCGGTTTTACTCCCCACATATTTTCAATCTTGTCTTCATAAATAGAACTGTCGATGCCGAAAGTTATCAGACCTTTCAGAGTCCATAAATCTTTCGGCATTAATCTGCGCTTGGCCAGTTTGCTTTTTACCAGTCCCCTGGCTAATCTCAGCATTGCCTTCGGACTCTTCAAAAGGCTGGCAAGATGAGTGCTATCACTCTTTTGTTCAAACCGTTCTCCGATAGCTACGACGACGCTGGATAAAGCCAGGAACACATCCAGCCCTTCCGATAGAGCCAGTTCAAAACCACGCTGTATTCTCTGTTCAAAAGACTCTTTTTCAGCTTCTTCGACTGAGGGCAGAAAGTCAAAAAGTTCATGCGGGAAAACACGGGCCATAGTGCCGGTGGCGTAGGGTGGGGGCGCCATCCCATACAGGACCTTATCGTTTTTCTTAAACACTATGTCCTTCCGTTGCTTGCATCCGGAGAAGAACAGCAGGGCAAAAAGTAACGACTTTATTTCCTTTAGCTGCCCATTTGTTACCGGAGCCCACAAGAAAGGATACTCACCTGCCTTTCCGGATGTGTACTGCCACAAAGCCGGTTTTTCCGGTAAAGCATCCTCCCTCTTTTTTATGAGAAAAGGGGCATAATCATCATAGGTGGTAAGAGGAATCTGGGTACGGAAATCTTCCAGGCTATAGGGAGCGGCTCCGTTGAAAAGAAATTGGCCTAGTTCGCACTTTTGCAGCAGGTCCAGTTGCTCGGTAAGCAAGCGGCGCTGTATTGCCATAAAGTCCTCCAGACTCAGGTCAATAAAGCCGCAGCACCGCTGCCACAATTCATCGTATTTTTGCTGTTGGAAAAGTTCAACTTCGGTAGCCATCAGGACTCCTTGCGGGACTCAGGTATCCAACCGTTTTAATGAGTTAATAAAGGCATAGAAGCTTTTACGGTTGGGCAGTACCATGGGCGTTTCGAGCCGATAATCCTGATAACCGTCAAACATTCTGCTGAAGAATACCTTGTCTTGAATAGTAACCAGAATGATATCCAGGAATATGAACAGGGGGGCTGCCGCCAGTAACAGACTTGAGCTGGATACAAGGATTAAGGACAGCAGCACCAGACTGAGCCAGATAACTCCGGGATGCCTTACCAGGGAGTACATACCTTTTGTTATCAACCGGTCGCTAACTCCGGAGGCAACATAAGTCTTACGAAACGGCAGGCTGATGAATAGTGAATAAATTAATAAAATAAGCGAGACACTCAGCAGCAGCCAGCCTGTTAACGGCATCCAGGCGGGCAGGGACAGTTTGGCCGGTTGTAACATCAGCATTACAAGGGCATAAACCAACATGCCGGACCCCAAAATCCAGACAACCGGCTTCGCTCCCGGTACTTTTTTCAGAGCAACAATATCAAATATATGAATAACCAGAAAACCAAGACCTCCGATTATTATATATACCAAGTTACATTCCACCCTGTTTACTAAACATAATGCTAATATTACTCGTAGATTTGACATCTGTCAAGAAATTACGCCTGAGCAAGTACTTTTGGCCCTCTTTGGTGTGGTTTTTGAATACCTGTGATGACTCTTAATGGCTGATTTTGGCGGGAACATGCCAACTCGGTAGCACACTCGCTTGTTTTCCAATTCCCGACCGGATAATTTATGGATTAAACTGCCGTATGGAGCTATACAAGCTGCTAAAATGCCTATTGTCAACAGTAACCTCAAGCCCGCTCGGAAAAGGCCTGTGTCCAGGCCAATGTTACTGGACATTATTGACAACTCTCAAGTGAAATTGTATTCTGAAATGGCAGTTCTTTAATCAAGAAGTGCCCAATAAAAGCGTAAATATGGATGCGCTGGCCGCTGGTACCTCACCCGAACGGACTATTACCAGAGGATAATCACTCATCGAAAAATCACACTTTTGCAGTATTGTTCCCTGAGCCGGAATGCAATATACTTTCTGAGAGGTATTGTGTCCGGTAGCTATATGCCAGGTGGCAACAGTTTTTAACAGGGGATTTATGGCGGAGGCAGATTTAGATAATGTATAAAAAGCTGGGGCGTTGGCCCGGGATTATTTCGAACAAGACCAAGCAATTAACCAAACAGTTATTGGAAAAGGACTTTCGAATTGTTCGTAATGGACTGGGCGAAGAAGAAACAACAGATGTTGTGGACCATTTAAACGTTCCTCTTGATAATTCTGAGTCTGTTCCGGCTGAATCGCTCCGCTTACTCATCGACCGAATGATAACGGATGTTGGACAGATTGCTGCCGGTATAAAGGTGAAAGCCGAAGCTGAAGCCCAGGAAGAAGCGGTTAAAATTATCGACCTGGCAAAACAGGGGGCGGCTGATATAAAGAAAAGTGTAGAAGTTGCCGCTGGCCAGGAAGCAGAAGAAGTTTTGTCTGCCTTGAACGGTAAAATAGACATCACTGAAGAAGAAGGCCGAAAAAAAGCCCGGCAATACCTTCTAAAGGTACGTCAGGAAATTGAGACAGAGGTAAGAGAGGAATACCGGCGTACCCATTCCAGACTCCTTTACTCGCTGTTAAGCACCGCCAACGATTCAACGGTTTCGCCTTTTCCGACCGATGTAAAAGAACAAGAAGTTGTAGCGGATAGAAAAGATAAAAAGTCTGCCTGGGTGGAGGAAAAAGCCAGAGAGGAAGAAAAAATGGCCCGGGCAGCTCGACACCTGGCGGAAGAGGAAGCTAAAAAAGCCGCCAAGGCTGAGGAGAAAGCCAGGGATGAGGAAGCTAAAAAAGCCGAGACCGCCCGTAAACAGGCGGAAAATAAGCTAAAAGAGGCCGCCAGAGCCGAGAAGAAAGCCATGGATGAGGAAGCTAAAAAAGCCGAAGCTGCCCGTAAACAGGCGGAAAATGAGCTAAAAGAGGCCGCCAAAGCTGAGGAGAAGGCTAAAGCTGAGGAAGCTAAAAAAGCTCTGAAAGAGTCAAAACTGGCAGGGAAAGAAAGCAGACGGATTGTCGTGCCGGAGGCGGAGGACACAACCGCCTCAGGTGGTAATATGGCCCAACCCGAAAAACCGGCAGTATCGGAAACCGAGCCGGGCGCCGGAAAGGGTAGTGCGGAGGGAACCACAGAGCAGAAGGACACGCCTGATACAGAGGAGCCAGCGCCGGTACAAAAAAGGGAGCAAGTAAATGAAGCGGTAGTGGAGAAGCCGGCAAGTGAAGAACGCGAAGGCCAGCCTGCTGACAACGAGCCGATTACCGAGAAACAGGCATCTGATCAAACAACGGAAGATGCGACTCCGACAGAACCGGATGAACCTGTTTTAGCACAAACGGTGAACGAACCGATTCAACCGGAGTCGGTTGACTTGACTCTGGAGCAAATGGTAGCCCAGGTTGCCCGGCCGGAAGATGATGAAAAGTCAACCTCATCGGATGGTAAAGCCGTATCGAAGCAAAAACGGCCCTCCGCTAATGAGCCCGCAATTGGAAAAACCGCTGTAGAGCCTCCACCGCCTCTGGACCCAAAAGCTATCTTTGGCGGGGAAGTTGAGTTGGCCATCTCAGTACCGGTAGACCCGGTGGCTGTTTCGAAACTATACAACCAGTTACAAAGCACTCCTGATATGAAAATACTCTACACCAGGGGCTCTTGGGATAGAGGTACCACA